>CAKNAD010000035.1 GCA_929200515.1 Candidatus Gorgonimonas leptogorgiae
GTAATCCTCGTTGTAGTTAATCATTTCAATATTCATTGCTTCATTGTATACTAATCTTGCTCTACTGCGTAACTTGAGTTTATAAATAAAGCTTATTTCTGTTTAATCTGTATAAATTAATAACAAAGTTAAATATGTGTTTTTCAGCGATTATTTGGCACTTTACACAGCATATTTGGTCACAAGTATAATCCCCTTGCTCATCACTTACAAACACTGGTAATTAGATGCGTTTACCCTATAATTTAACTAAATCCAATCACTTAAAGCCCCCATAAACATTTTATTAAAACTTGAATAATACTGTAAAATAATGAACTAAATGATAATATAATAATCTATTATTATCCTCAAGTTGCTACTATTTTCATATGATGCGTAACTTGAAGCACATGATAATAGTTTTTCTATTAAAACAATTATAACTTTAAATCACTAAAAGAATTTTTTATAATGAATAAAATAAGTTCGAATGATTCAATAGCAAATAATACAATATCCACCGCTCCAATTAATACAAATAATAATCGATTTAAGAATGCTTACGCTTTTTCTAAAAAAGTTGTAAAATATTTACCATCAACAAGAAATTGTCTAATGCTTGTGTCATCAACAGCAACTACTGCAATTAATGTACCGATTTCTTATCAAAGAGCAATTAGTGATACATCAAAAAATAACAGCTGTAATGCTGATGATGCATTATCTGCAAGTTTATTATGTGGTTTGAATACAATGCTCCCAACTTTTTTATGTGTGGTGTTATATGCAATGATGGATGCTCACGATCAAAAAGATAACAACACTAGTGTTATAACTACAACCGATAACTATAATAGTAATGATTATGAAGATATTGAAAAAAGCATGATGACTGATCAGTTAATAGAAGATAAACCACTAGCTCGCACATTATTAACAAAAATAAAATTAAAATTGATAGATATAAAAAATAATCTAAAAAACATAGATAAATCTGAAGCATTTATATATTTGATATTAATGTTTGTATTTATGATCGTTATTACTTTAAGTGAATATTTTGGCCTTTCTGACTGCGGTAAATCAATAGTACTTGCTAATGCTATAATAGCTCCACTACTAGCTTTTGTAATGTTTTCTTTACCTGTTATGGCAATTAAAAAAATGGAAGGAATGTCTATCGATTAAATTAAATTTTTTCGTTCTGAAGCCTAGTATAGCACTGCTCGCTATGATGTAGACATTAAAAGATTCTATAGAGAATAACTATTGCTAGTTATCATATGATAGAAGTAATTACTGAAAGTGTCTATGTATTAACGAGTAGCGCTATACTTTCATTTGCCACGTGTATAGATCAAGTTTTATAAAAATATTTTATTATTTATTATAGCTGGCAATGAAAAATCATGTGTTTTTTTCATGTAATTTAAAAGATATTCAAATATTTCTATTTGATGATACTCTATACTTCGATCTAGCAGATAAAGCAGCATTGAAAATGTTAATTGGCTTTTAGGGTATCGATTAAATAAAAAGATAAACATTTGTTGTTGTTTATGTATAATAGAAAATTCTAAGATATTAAACGTAATATGTAGTGGATCATTGATGATTGGATTGAGTATAATATTAGGATCTTCTTCTAGCAAATCTTTTATTATAGCTATATTCCCTAGTGCACAGTTAATGCGCATCTTTTCTGTTACTGTTATGTATTTATTCCAGGCGGTTATTGTTGATTGAAATTTTGGTGCAGGAATGCAAACATCTAATATTTGGTGTGCTAAATTTTTAGCAGGGGTAAGTTCTAATATAACCCAAGGATTACGTAACATCTTTATTGGCCAAATACCCATCTGATATAATAAAACAGGAAACAAAATAAAAAATAATGTTCTGCCATTAGCGTCTAAAAATGGGTGTATTCTCTGTAATAGAGAGCAAAGACTTACTGCTAGGCTAACTTTTTGCTCTATTGTAGAGAAGTTTTTAATTTCTTTATAATATATGTCTAATAACTGCTGACAAGTGTCATCTCTTTGTTTATAATAACAATATTGAATTTGTAGATAAAAATTATAGTCATCAATTTGTCCTATATTAAAAATAAAAGCCTTGTTGTTTGTTTGCCCGTGTAAATCTTTAAGCAATTGTTCTTTCTTTTTTGCGGTTAAACTATTATCTTGGCCTGTAGATGACTTTATTTTAAAATATTTATTCCCTTGAAATACTATTTCTTCCAACTTGATTACAACTCCTAAACTACGATATATAAAAAATTCTAATTCAAATATTCGTTGATAACTATCAAGATTAATCGCAGAATATTGAAAGTTTGTATCGCAAATTATACCTTGCCTGACTAAATTAATAAATTGATGGCCATAATTTCTAGGGATATCACAACAGTATACAGAATTTTTATTTATGGATGAAGTATAGCCACCTAGTATCGCATTAACCTCTCGTAAATTAATAAAATTAATATTACTTATTTCTTTTATTTGCTTATTCAATAAATAGATAAATGCACGGTAACATCTTTCCATATATAGCCATTCGTTATCAAATGCATGTGCACCTAAGTCAACGATTTTATCTGGATGCTTCCTTGTGGTTGTAAATCTACTTTCTTCCTCAATAAACATTAAATCAAGAGAAATTGGATATTCTAAGAGCTGTTGAGATATAAAACTATAAATTTGTTTTTTTTCTATAGTTAGAGGCTTTTTAGAAAGAAAATTATATATATTATCAAAGCTAGCTATTTGGAAAGTTTCGTGAGAAATAGCATTTAAATTTATATCACGACATATCTGTAAACAATTATATGCAGATAAAATAAAATGTTTAGCATAAAATAATTGAGCTTCTGAAAAATTAGACTGTTCTAATAACTGATACGTTTTATCTAAGACTTCAAATTTTTCAGCTAATGTTAATAAAGAATCAACAAATAGTTTTTGTATATTTGTAGAGTTTATTTTAAAAAAACAAGGTTTATTTATTAAATGTATAACAGGAAGTATTGAGTTACATGTTGAATAATAAGCATTACCAATTTGTGATTCTTTAATCGCAGTGCTTATAGATTGAAAAACATTATGAGCTTTTAATGTGGTTATAGAATGATTAAAATCATCAATCTTGCAAACTCTGTCTGCAAGTGGTGTTTTTTTATAATTAGTAGTATTAAAGTTATCTATTTTTAAAAATGGTAACTTTGTTGTATAGTTGTTGTTTTGAGCTACATCCGTATTACTTATCAGAAAAGACTTATTAAAAGAAATCATAAATATTTATAGTTTTATTATTATTATAGTTTATAAATTATAGTGTAAGTTGTGTGTGCATTATTATAACTTCTAAATAAAGCATTGCAAAAAAAATATATTTTGATACATTTATTGTTTGGTTTTTGTTTATATTAAATATAATTTAAGCTTTTACGGGTTAAAATAGTTCTATTTTAGCTATTTTATACTTGTTTTTATACACATTCTACCTGAAAACACCTTTTTTCAGAGCTTAGTAAATCTTTTTCTTTAGCCCTGAAACCTAGCATTTCTATCTGCCACGTGTATATAAGTAAGCTTGTAACTGTCATGCTACTATGACTTTTTTGTTTTTTAATCTGCATTGTACTGTTTAATAAGCTTAAAATAATTTTTAATGTAATAAACCTTTAAATTAATTTCATACTATTTATCCATAATGAAAGATCCTTAATGTAAATTAAGAGAAATTTTTCTATGCTTATAAAGGACTATAAATGACGGTGCTAAAATTTAATATTATTAAAAAAATAACTTTAGGATTATCAACCATTATTTGTACTTGTGCGTTATACGCTAATGCTAATGCAGATCAAAAAAGTATAGATAATGACGGCATTATTATATTTTATGAACAAACACCTATTGATGTGTTATCTGTTAATAGCAATACTGATAACATACCAAATTATAATCTTGACAAAAATACTGATGAGATTAAAGAAAGTACTATTAAGTGGCTCTTTAAAAAAAAATCAACAAGTAAAGAAGTATTTGCTGTAGTAGGTATTGCAGTAGCTTTAGGTCTTGTACTTACAGAATTTAGGCAGCCTAAAGTTCATTCAAAAGATAAAGAAAATAAAGAACAACAAATCGAAAATACGAGCTTATAAACAACAATACTTGATTAATAATTCTATATTAAAAAATAAAATCCTAGTAGTCTTGCCCTTCGTAGTGGACTCTGAAAAAGATATCTTTAAGTAAAATATATATTTAATGACAAATTAAATAGTTTCATTGCTACGTTTAGTAAGAATATCACATCCTGTAGCTGTAATTAATAGGGTGTGTTCCCATTGTGCAGAATTAGAACGGTCTTTAGTAACAACCGTCCATTGATCAGCTAACAGTTTAGTAGTTTTTTTACCAGCGTTTATCATCGGCTCTATAGTAAAAGTCATGCCTTCTACTAATTGTATATCATTTCTCCTTTCTTTATAAGCTTCAGGATAATGAAGTACTTGTGGATCTTCATGGAAAATTTCTCCTATTCCATGACCACAATAATCTTCAACAACGCTATAGCCATTATTACGTGCATGCCGTGCTATTTTGTTAGCGATATCGCTTAGATAATTACCAGGCTTTGCAACCTCGATACCTTTGTATAAACATTCTTGTGCTACCACAACTAAACGCTCATTAAAAGATAGAGCCTTATCGACAATATACATTTTACTAGTATCACCATGGTAGCCATCTTTAATTACAGTAACGTCTATGTTTACTATATCGCCTGATTTTAATGTTTTAGTTTTGCTAGGTATACCATGGCATATGACTTCATTAACTGAAATACAAGTAGCATTAGGGAAACCAGCTCTAGTAGCTGTTTGACCATAATTTAATGGTGCAGGAATAGCATTTTGTGTATTTACTATATAATCATGGCAAATACGATCAAGCTCGGCAGTATTAACACCTTTTTTTACAAAAGGGTCTATCATTTCAAGAACTTCAGCAGCTAATTTACCTGCAATACGCATTTTCTCAATGGCAGCTGAATCTTTTAGGTTGATGGGCATGTATAATCCTTATTAGCAATAATTTAAAAAATACGTATTACACCTTCTACCTGAAGGTGTATAAATTTAACTCAATAATTGATTTAGTCTTTCAGCTAATTGGTCTATGCCCTGTCTTTTTGCAGAAGAGAAAATTTGCATGCTGATTAAATCATATTTTGCTAATCTGTTTTGTAATTGCTGAAGTTCTTTTCTAGCAACAGATGGTTTTAATTTATCTGCTTTTGTCAGTAAAATATGCAGAGGTAAATTAGCAGAAACACACCAGTTTAGCATCATTTCATCGAAAGGTTTCAGCTCGTGTCTGATATCTGTTAATAATACTAAACCGCTTAATTCTAGGCGATGTTCTAAATAAAAAGACATATCTTTTTGCCATTGGTTTTTTACTGTTGTCGATACTTTTGCATAACCGTATCCAGGTAAATCAACTAAAAATTTATTTGTAGCAACTTGGAAGTAATTTATAAGTTGAGTCCTTCCTGGAGTTTTACTGGTTCTTGCCAATTTATTAATTCCAGTTAAGGCATTTAATGCGCTAGATTTTCCGACGTTAGACCTTCCTGCAAATGCTACTTCTTTGCCTTTATATACAGGGCACTGATCAATATTCGATGCACTTTTAAAAAATGTAGTATTACGATAGTTAAGCACTTAGTTATCCACTATTGGTTTACAAAAAAAAAATTACTCGCACAAATAATACTAATTTTATTATTATGTAGAGTGTACTTCAAGTAAAATTGTAACAAAGCATAAATTGAATTGAGAAAAAACACAAATGAATTAGCAATTCTTTAGTAGAGGGACATTACTCTTTATCATCTCTTTTTTTGCCACAGCAATCTTTTAATTTCTTTCCAGATCCACAAGGACAACGATTTTCACCGTAGCCTCTCTTAGTAACTTTTTTGTTTTTAGCTATTTCTCTAATAATTATAGGATGATCGGGAATTGTAAGTATAACAGGATTTAATTTTATAGGAGATCCAATTATTCTAGTTACATTATCATTTACTACTTTATCAATAGTATAATCTGTATTTTTATTTGTAGCTGGATCAATATTAAGAATATTAAGTTTGATTTCTTGCCTGATTTCTTCAATAATACCCTCAAAAGCTTCAATATATTTAACGGGCTTTTCTAATAGCTTATCAATGTTATTTTCTGCTACAAACTTTTTAAAGTCATTCATATAGTAATCTATTTTTTTACTAGCTGCATGCAGAAGTACAGATAAGTAAAACTCATCTAATTTTATAATCTTACTGACATCTTCTTGACTTTGTTGTTCCACTGTGCTAAACATGATAAATTCCATTGATCTTTTAGCCAACGTTTGTAAATCAATATTTTTATTTTCTTGAAGCCAGTTATCTATAGGAGTGTTATTAATTATATCAGATATAGCATTATATTTTGTATTATATTCATTATGGGTTATTGTCTTTTGAGAGTTGTTTTGTGTTTTTTTTATTAAAGTATTTAAAGTTAACTCTTTTAAGGCTGGAATGTTTTTAATTATATTAAGAAATTGCATTGCGTTACTATCATGAGAAAAATCTATTTTTTTTTGCAAAACTTCTACTATAAGAGCAAAGTTTTTTTTATTATTTGCTATATCTTCAATAGTAGAAATTACGTCGGTTGATTTGTTATTTGCATCTGAATGCGGATTATCTAAAGCAATATTCTTTGTTTGAAATATATTTACAATGCTATTTAAAATTTTATTAAATACTTTTTTATCTAGCGAGACAAAGTCATTAAAAAAATAAGCTTTTAACTTAAGCATGGCTAGAAGCATTATTATTTCATAGTCGGTGTCGTTATCTTTTTTATTTATCTCTATATCATCAATTGCTACTACCCGTTTTGTTTGTTTTATATTGATATTGGATACTAAATTAGTTAGAGAAAATAGTCTTATATCTTGGTCTTTAGTATCCTGGTTACTATCTTTATTAAGATAACTAACACTATTAATATGTACTATATCCATTTCTTTAATATTATTCGCGTTAACTAAAAAATTTAATATTTCTCGTGCAAATTCATTGGTATTTATCACTCTATTAAAGGTACAATCTGTATTAGTTTTTACAGATTTAAAATAGCTGAAAGTTACGGGGGCAAAAGATTCTACAGCGTTATATTGTCCGTTTTCACTGTAATCTACATAATAATTTCTTAAAAACGCTCGATTTATTGCACAACTAAATGGTGGTTTATTACTCATATTTACATCCTTGTATATATCATAGTCACAACAGAATTATAGCTTATATACTCTGAAAAAACTAGTCATATGTAGTTATCAATACCGATATTGGGGTAAAATCCTGTTATTTAAAGTTGGAATTCTTAAAGCAAGCTGGTTTATACACGTGGCAGACAAAACACTAGGTTTCATGACTAAATAAAATAGTTTAATTTAAGGCAAAATACTGCCCGAATGCACCTGTATTTCAAAGTATTTTAACAATGAAGTAGAACTTTTTAATAGCCCCAGAGGGCAAAGCTTATAAGCTTTTATCCTGCGTTAGTATTTCTTGATTTAGTTTACGCTAAACCTGAGAAACACTGCCTTGACTAAAAGCTTATAATCACCACTTGCTGAAAACTTTAGCATTTCTAACTGCCACGTGTATCTGCATGCTTTTTGCTTTGATAGAATGATCAAGAAGTTAGCTTTTCAGCCTCAAGAATAGCTAATAACCGTTTAAAATCTACTGGTAACTCTGCATAAAATTGTAATGGTTGATCTGATACCGGATGCTTAAAAGCTAAGTTTTTAGCATGTAATGCTTGCCTATTAAAATTAGATAAAAAATCAGTTATTGCGGGGCTATTATTCGTAAACTTTTTTCTATTATATGTAGGGTCACCGACAATAGGATGCCCTTTATATTCTAAATGCACCCTAATTTGATGGGTACGTCCTGAATCTAGCTTTAGACCAATATAGCTATAGTTATTGTAATATTTAATAACCTTATAATGAGTAGTTGCAGGTTTACCGCTTTCTATTACTGCCATTTTAGTTCTATTTTTAGGGTGCCTTCCTATTGGTTGCTGTATATCTCCTGAGCTAGCTATATTACCATAGGTTATGGCTTCGTATTCTCGACAAACTTGTCTGTTTTTGATGCTTTCAACTAAATAATAATGTGCTTTTAATGTTTTTGCTACTACTAATAAACCTGTAGTATCTTTATCTAGCCTATGTACAATGCCAGCTCTAGGGATTTTGATGCTGTCTGGGCAGTGATGCAAAATAGCATTCATTAAGGTTCCTGAATGATTTCCTGATCCTGGATGTACAACTAAACCTGCTGGTTTATTAATAACTAATAAGTGTTCATCTTCATAAACAATAGCTAAGCTAATATCTTCAGCTACAGCAACGGTAGTATCTGTTAACATTGCAGTTATAGATAATTTTTCACCACCAATTAAGATATCTTTGGGTTTTCGTATTTTGCCATCTACAACTAAATTACCAGCTACAATCCATTGCTGTAATAAAGACCTAGAATATTCAGGAAAGCAATCACGTGCAATCTGATCTAATCTTTGTCTGTTAATATTGCACGGAGCATAAGCAAATAAGTTGATGTTATGTTCCATAAATAAATCCTTTAATAGTGATATTAACTAAATTTTTAATATGCTTGTTAGTTAAAAATGTATATTTTATCTATCACATGTATAATTAGTTGCAATTTTATGGTTTATGATAGAATATATGTAAAATATTGCTGATGTATTTATACCATGTATAATTTCAGTTTTATTAGTTGCTTTGATACTTAACAATACCACATAAATTTTGCGATGAAGAGCTAGCATGAAGAAACTTTCAACCATAACACAAAATTTGTCCCGTTTATTGCTTTTATGTTGCTTATTAGCAGGCTGTGCAAATAGAATTCCTGATAGCTCTGATGCAGACCTTTACGCTAAGGCAACCTATGATCTTGATAAAGGCTATTATACAGCAGCAATCCAAAAGTTAAAAGGTATAGATAGCAGGTTTCCGTTTGGAATATTTTCTATCCAAGCGCAATTAGACCTAATATATGCTTATTATGCATCAGGATCGTATCAATTATGTCAAGCGGCTTCAACAAGATTTATCCGTATGCATCCAAATTATCATGATGTAGACTATTGCTATTATATGAAGGGTTTATCTAGTTATGCAATTTATGCTTTTGGTTCTAAATTACCCCTTAATTTAGCAACACGTGCAGCGGGAGACGCTAGGCTAGCTTTTCAGGATTTAAATGATTTTATTACTCGTTACCCTAATAGCAAGTATGCTAAAGATGCTAGGCAACGCATGGTTTCTATAAAAAATACTCTAGCTAAACATGAGTTAATGATAGGAAAGTTTTATTTTAAGAAAAAAGCATATGTCGCTGCAATTAATAGAGCAGAAACCGTAATTAATACTTTCCAAAACTCTAATGTAACCGCTGATGCTTTGGTTCTTATGGCTCAATCGTATCAGCAGTTAAAGCTAACAGAAGAAGTAAAAATTGCTTTGAGTCTTTTAAAAGCAAATTATCCAAAGCATCCGGCTTTAAAAGATGCTAAGTTTAAAAAGTATAATCATCTTATATAGTAAGTTGTTATGATGCAATATTAGCAGAAACAAGCTTGCCTCTTAGTGAATTAGGCAAGGCTTCTTGTATTTCTACCATTGCAAAATTACCTATTAATTCAGCATTTAGGCTACTAAAATTTACAATTCTGTTGCATTCAGTTCTTCCAGAAAGCTGACCTGGATCCTTTTTAGAATAACCTGTAACTAGAATGTTTTGAGTGCTACCTAGCATTCTTCTAGATATCTGACTAGCCTGCATTGCTAGGCGTTGCTGTAGTAATTGTAATCTTTGTTTTTTAGTTGCTTCTGAAGTGCTGTCAGGCATGGTTACTGCTGGAGTACCAGGACGTTTACTAAAAATAAAACTAAAAGAAGTATCAAAGCCAACTTTAGCAATTAAATTCATGGTATCGGTAAAGTCTTCATCTGTTTCTCCTGGAAAACCAACTATAAAATCAGAAGAAAACTTAATATTTGGACGAGCTTGTCTTATTTTTTCAATTCTTTCAAGATAATGCTCAGCTGTATGATTTCGCTTCATTGCTGCAAGAATACTGTTTGATCCGCTTTGGACAGGTAAATGTAAATGACTTACTAATTCAGGAACTTTAGTATAAGCTTCTATTAGGCTATCAGAAAACTCTAATGGGTGCGAAGTAGTAAAGCGAATTCGAGAAATGCCATCGATTTTGCTAACTAAATATATTAGTTCTGCTAAATCTGCCTGGGTTTTATCGTGCTTTACGCCACGATAAGCATTAACATTTTGCCCTAATAAATTAACTTCACGAACCCCTTTAGCAGCTAAGTTATAGCATTCTGCAATTACATCATCTAGTGGTCGGCTTATTTCTGCTCCTCTAGTGTAAGGAACTATACAATAACTACAATATTTATCGCAGCCTTCCATTATTGATACAAACGCAGTAACGCCGTCTACCTTTGGCTCTGGTAGGAAGTCAAATTTTTCTATAGCGGGGAAAGTTATATCAACTACTGGTATTTTTTCTGCTTTGTTGGATTCTAGCATTTTCGGGACTTTATGTAAGGTTTGAGGACCGAAAATGATATCTACTTGCGGTGCGCGCTTGCGAATTGCTTTGCCTTCTTGACTCGCTACACAACCACCAACACCAATAGTAAGGTTAGGATTTTTTTCTTTTAATTTATTCCAGCGACCTAACAGATGAAATAATTTTTCTTGTGCTTTTTCTCGTATAGAGCAGGTATTTACTAGCAAAACATCTGCTTGTTCTGCTGAGTCAACTAGCTCCATTTCGTGAGTTTCTCCTAATAAATCGGCGATTCTAGAGGAGTCGTACTCGTTCATCTGACAACCATAAGTTTGAATATAAAGTTTTTTTCTCATACTAGCTAATAAATTGATTAATAAAAGTAATAAAGTTTAAAAGCATGATTATAACAAATATTCTTAAAATTAACTAATAATTAGTTAACAAATTAAGCCTTGAACTGCAATTGGCATTTTAGCAATCTTTTATGTTAAATGAAATTTGTTGGCTAAATTTTTAAAAAACTATAAACATTTTTTAGTTAGATATTATCATTAAATTTAGCTTTTTTATGAAATTCATTCTCATTACTTTCATCTATCCTGACCGCAAAAATATTATTTAAGTCAATATCTTTACTTGGAATTATAAGATCAGTTCCTTTCCGTATATACCATTGGCATAGAGATTTGTAACTATAGATATTATCATTATAAATAACTAAATCTGTTGCTTCTTCAATACTTTTACCACTTATAATGCAACAACCTTTATTCTGGAGTTCGGTCGTAGTTATTCTTTTAGCCTTTAGTTGATGGTATTTTTTTAACTGCCACCTTCGCTTATGTCGTTGCCATGGTTTCCAGTTATTTAGCCATTGTTCAATGTAAGTATCTGTAACTTTTGTCTCAATTGCTTCCTTAGCGAACTGTATATCATCAGCCGTAAGCTTAGGGATACGAACATAATTCATTGTTATTTTAGGGAAGTTAAAATTAAAGAAACTTGCTAATTGTATCTTATAGCTAAGAATAAATTCAATTTCCTCTTGCCCAGAATTTACTTTTTCTGCATGTATCATAGCAAAAACTTGAATTTCATTTGCATATAATTGTTGTTTACCTAATTCTTTAAGCTGTGTGCCTTGCTCATCAGTGATAGACTGTCGCTCTGCTTCTAGCAATAAAGGTAAAAATTCAATTTCTTCTAGACTTAATAATACTCTATCTTCACATGTAGAGATAGCATCATGTATGATAAGCAAAATATTTTCTTTTAGATTGTCCTGAGTAGTAATGAGCTTTAAAATATTAACCACTTTGTTAGCTAAATATTTTTTAATAGATTCATTTTCATAACTTTTAGTCTCCATTAATTTACATAAAAAAATACGTATGTTTTCTTGATCGTCATTTTTAATATTTTCTAACTCAATTTCATCTGTAGAGTCCGCATCGCATTGCCATATAGCTATTAATTCATAAATATCTCGTGTAAAAAATAACTTATCGGTTACAATAATATTATATGGTGTGTTCTGATCATAATTGTCTATATCTTCTGCTGATATTCCTGTATTTTCTAAAAATATACCATAGAAGTTATTATTGATATTAGAAAAAGGCAAGTTATGCGGTATATTAGTTAGCCAAAAGCTAGGTAAAGCCTTTATATTGCTACAATTTAATATACTAATATCTCCACCAACCTGAATATTATTAGGGAGACATTCTATAGAGTTACAAGAATCTAAAATTAAATCATTGCCTATAATCATATCTTCAGGTAAATTTATATTGCAGTTATATATCTCTAAGGTTCCACAAGTAAAAAAATTATCATCTAGTTTTAAATTATGAAGATTCGATAAACCTATATATTGCGCATTCTCACAATGTAATGATAAATCGATTATTTTTGGACATGAGACTATCAGTAATTTTTTATTAACTTTAACATTACTAGATAATTCTATTTCATCACAATTTGTTATAGCTAACTCTTCTATTGTTAAGTTTTGTTGTAATTTTCCAAATTTAGTGCAATTTTTAATTTCTAATTCTTTATTAATAACTATATCATCAGCTAAAGCTGTTAAATTATCGCAGTTAACTATTGATAAACTACTTACTTTTAAGCCAAGTGGCATTTTAGTGAAATAATTACAATTTTCAATTTTTAGTGTACCCTTAATTATTAAATTTGAAGGCAAGCAGTTAATATCATTATTATTAAACGTTAGACTCCCAGTAACCACAATAGTTGTTGCTGGTAAACTGCCACTATGTAAAGCAATAATAAATTCATCTGGAGTTAGTTTTACAGTTCTATTAGTGTCTGTATGTATAATTCCAATATTTCGAGAATGCACAAGAGCATTTGCATAATTTATACTTTCTGTTAAAAAAACACTTTCTTTTGGAGTTAGCCTAACGTTTATTTGGCCATTAATATTTTCAGTATTAAAACCATTATTAAAATTGGAGCCTATATACATATTTAATTACCTTGTATAATAATTTAAAAAACTAAAAAGTTAATAATTAGATTAAAAACTTCCAAAAAAGTTTAATTAAATTTATGTTTTATAATTAATATTTATAATAATTAATTTATATAGCGCTATTTCCTAAAAAGTTCAGTAGTCTACGAATGTTGATCATATAAAATTACTTACAACAATTGATGTATAGGAATATGGAGGTATACAAAATACTTACGTTAAAATTACAATGATTAAAATCTATCTACATAAGTAACTAAGAAAAGGCTTCTATGCATGGAAAGCCATGTTTTAAGATGTTTTTTAAGATTTGCATGAGGCATTATTACAGTTATAACTGTAAGGTTTTCCGTTTGTAACAAGAGTAAGCAACTTAATTAATATTGAAGCATTTGGCTAACAGCTATAAGATAAAATGAACAGATTTTTAAATTAAGCAAACTATTTCTTATCTTCTATATGCGAAACAAAAAAAGCCAAAATTTTGATTAAAATATAGTTTGGTCATTTTCAGGTAATATAAAGTCATTAATAGTTTTGTTATCAACTTATCAATGTATGTTCTTGCATCATATACAAATGAAGATTTCATTTCCTATAGTTTATCGTTTGATAAAACTGCAATTCCGCAGGGGATATTTTCAGCAGTTGGTATCAGGGAAATCTACAGCAGCGTATAAGGCGTATATGCATGCAGATAGTTCGTCAAAATTGTCCTCATTTATGAAGCTTGGTACAAATGAGCTCCACGGATCACAACTGCAATCACTTATTCATTGCATGTTCTTGCTTGTCAGCCTCGTGCAGGCCGGGTCTAAAATCTAAAACATGAGCCAGCGAGAGAGTTGACGTTAACACAGTTGTAGCAAGCTATAGTGTAACACTCATAGTCGTCTCGAGCTTCTAGAGGCTATAGAGCAATGCGCGCGGGCGACAAAAATTAACCCAAAACTCTTCTATCCCTATTCAGCAACCTGTATCAATTGACAGGACATAAAGAATCAGTGGCACATTGCATCTCTGCAGGGACTTGTGGTTGCAGACAATTATTGCATGACACTCCGTGAGCTGTTTTTGAAACGTCTGTTGTTATTCCTTGGTGGATAAAAGCACCAAATTAATCCCAACCTGGTGATGGGGTTGAACAATAGCATTAAAATTGAGACAGCGTTCTTCATTGTTTCATGTTTACTTGAGCAAATGACTGGAATAACGCTGTGTACGGACCAGAAATATGTGATCTGAAGACAGCCTCACTGTGTGATATCTTTGTAATAATGCTTATAACTGAAACTACAGGCGGTCTACCACAAGTCCAAAACATCTATATCCGTTATTTATTAAAAGTATCATTAGCGTGTCTCGAAAGTCGTTTTATCCTTTGCTTTGGCTGCATCCAACTTCAAAAACGACTGCCATTTAAAAGTTTTCTTTGTAGTCCAAGCTGACGTGCTGGGTGCATGACACGAGAGTTGAGTTTTTCCGATAACTTTTAAATTTTGTCTGTCTCGTGGATTGAGTGATTACACGAGTTTTTGATGAAAACTGGCGCATCGCAAATTAACATCTGACCTACCGCTTCATCAGTCTTGTATATGATGTAGACTGAACACAGATTCATCCGTGAACGTTCTTATGTTTTCGTTTGACGTATTTATCACATTTTTCATTAAGTCTTATTTATCATCTGCTTGCGACTTCCTAATGATGACAAAACGGACTGTTGCTGTGTGGAAATTTCAAAAATACGGCAACAAAACCGCCGTGTTTATAAGAAGTGAGTGTATGAGCTGTTTCACACCACACAAAGAACGAAACTCCCTTATCGCTTGAAACAGCTGAGATGTACATCATTATGGAAATCTCGGGTGCAATACGCTTTTTTAATGCACCATACCGTCACAATTAGCAGGTCACAGCGATCAAAATATAACGAACAAAAAAACAACGCTATGTTCAAATGTTTAATAGTGAGTTATAAATGTTATTACGATTTTGTGGCAGAGTAATTTATTTACTGTGTTCAATGCGTTGACCAATCAATAGCCATTAAAACATTGTAAAATCATCACATTGTCCTTTGAAACTGCTTGGCAGTTTGGGCAGCTCATATGCTAATAAAGTGATAGTAATAGCATTTCCATTCTTGTTCTAGGACTTGTTTTCAGTATGTCGTAGTGGCATATATTGACTGTCATGCCAGTAAAGAAAGGTTTTATGTCGCCTCAAAATGTTTTTATCGAGAATATCATAAGAAAGTTTGATGGCTCGCGTGAGTATATCTATATCTTGTTTATTCAAATGTTAAATAACTCGCAACTCAGATGTGTTATTCACCTTAATGTTAATATTTGTCTAGCTGAACGAAACTTCATATTGGGAAATGCTCAGTTGGTGGACATCCCAATCGTATATTCAAACGATGGATTCTGTGCTCTTACTGGATACAAGCGAACAGAACTGTTACAAAATTCTACAAATTGTGATTTCTTATGCGGCCAAGGAACAGACCCAGCCGCTGTGCAAACGATCAGAGAGGCCTTGCGTGGAAGTGATGAAAAAAAAGTACAAGTATTATACTACAAGAAAAACGGTAGGTTACTTTCAAAACGACTTGTTATGTCCACCCTAACCGCAGCAGACATTTCACATTTTAATTTCAAAGTTAAAAAGCAATTTAAATGGTTGGAATCCTAGACGGCAAACGGTAACGAGGGAACAGAAGCACGTTAATTTGAATCTCATATCCCATTGTGACATTGCCGCTGTGTCGCAACAAACACAAATTTCGAAGGACAATCACAATTGATAGAGGACGACCTTCTCGAGAACGTCGAAAATACATTTTACAGAAAGTCAACACGAAATATTTCACGAAATTTGCT
>CAKNAD010000036.1 GCA_929200515.1 Candidatus Gorgonimonas leptogorgiae
TGCTAGTTCTTCGGAAGAGTATATACAGTCAACAACAACTATGCCAAGTGCTAACCTAACAACTAGTATTCAACCTAGTTCTGGTTTTGCTAGTTCTAGTGTTGCTAGTTCTTCGAAGGAATATCCATCGCCAATAACAACTATAATTAGCAGTGTAATATCAACTTATCCTTCTAGAATTATTAGTTTTTCTGTTGTAAAAAATAAAAAAACATCTCCAACAACAGTTAATAAATTACCTACAATAGCAACCGAACAAAAAATAATGAGCTATCATATATCTTCCTATAAAACTAACTTAAAATCATTGCCTACTACAACGTTAGCAGGTATAAATAATAGTATTATGAAAGCAACTAATAAAACAAACAACTATATCATTTACATAGTTTCATCAGTTGCTGGCTTTGTTATAATTACAGCTATAGTTATTATAATTTATAAATATCACAGCAAACAAAAACAAAAAGAAAGACAAAAAAAATTACAACTTCAAAGACAAAAAAATACTTTAAAATTAAAAGGAATATATGAAATGGATTCCGATAATTCTAACGAATATCTAGATGATCTAGATGATCTAAATGAACCATATCAGCTTAAATCTTTTCAACCCCAAGTTTAGAAATAACAAGAAACTGTTATGTTGCTCTATACACAATTTAGAACTATTACTAAGTGTCTAAATAATTAAATGTTATTTATAATCTTTAGTAGGTATTTCAGGTGTTTCATCGCTGGTATTATCGGTGTCATCGAGAAAAACATCTGAATCACTATAAGATTTATCGCTACACATAGCTAAATCTTCTGATTCGTCACTACTTTTAGAAGAATACGGTTCTATAATCTCCGTGCTACTATCGTTCTCATAAAAAAAATCTTCTTTAATACATTCAGCAGCTAATGCTAAACCAAAAACAAAATTTCCTGGATTTATTAATTGTATTCTATCTCTAATTCTTGCATCAGATATGCTATCATCAAGACATTTAATATAATTTTCTCTGATGAACTTACTTCTCAATAGCTCCCCACTAATGAGTATTATATCATTTTCATTAATGTTAGGTTGTTCTTGCGTTGAGATTACATTTATACTTGCCGCTATTAAATCTAAAGAATATTGTACTACTGTTATTATTGAGTTATCCTCTAGACTATTATTAATTAGATTTTGTTGTAATATTTGTGTGTGTGTTGTGGTTTGTGAATCAACTGTCGGTTTATTATTTGTTACTAGATTTTCGGTATTATTAGTGTTTTGTTTTAAAGGTGGAACTTTAATATTGTCTAGTACATGTTCTACTACTGCTAATCCACGTACATTGTTTTTGGTATCTCGTTGTAAATCTTCTTGAAGCCAATAGCTTAAAGAATAACCTCTTTTATCTAGTAATTGTTTACTTAGTGCTGACCGATTAATTAATTGCTGTACCTTGTTACTGCCTATATCGTTTTTATCTTCAACATAGGTAAAAAATTCTGCTGCTTTTTTGCCTAAATTATAATAACTACATTCATTATTAGTTAAATACTTTTTTACATCTGTAGTTAACAGATTTTTTTTAGATCTCATTGCTACAACTATGCTACCCAACCAAAAAGTCCATACTCTGCCGTATGATTTATTGTTATTTGCTAGTTTATAATTTATGATATCATTTTTTATTAATTGACAAGATACAGCGTTAATTAAAGCTATATCACTTACCATATCAATAGCTTCATGATTATAAATAAAGCGATTATGTTTTAAAGACATATATAAAAGATCTGCTAAATAGTTTAATCTAGTAGTTTTATTATCATATAAAGAATCTTTAAAAGTATCGTATCCTGCTATACCCATAACTATCGAGTCAAGATTAATTAGTTTATCTGACTTTGTAGCTAGTGCAAAATTTATTGATAGTCTTGTTAAGCAACAGTTAATTAATGATGCTGCTTCATCAGTGAACTTTAAATTGCCACTTTTTCCAAATACACTTTTTTCTGAAATTGCATCAACTATTGCATATGCTATGATTTGTGCTTTAGTGTTAGATGATATCCTGTATACCACTGCATACGTACAACAATCACCTTGGTAAACAACTAAATTATAATTATTTACTGTTTGATTAGCGAAAGTACTAATAGCAAAAAAAAAACTTATTCCTAATAACGCTAATTTTGTTATTTTCATATTAACCTCATGATTATTATAATATTGATAAATATAAATAATGTCTAGTTGAATGTTTTAACTAAAATATATAAAACAACACAAAATTTATATTTGTTCAACTAGTTTAACAAACAAATTAATTTTTACAGTGTTATTATACTAAATATTAAAAAAAATGTTATGCTTTAATACTAAGATTAGATAGTTTATTATGAAAATTAATATATCAGGATAAAAGATGTATATTAATAAAGTAGAATCATCATGCAAGGAAATAAAAATTGATTTAACTTTACTAAGCTTATTTTTAGTTTTATTAGCAATAGGGCTAGTAATGGTAGCTTCATCTTCTATGGATATAGCTAATGAAAAATTAAAGTATCCTTTGCATATTTTTATACACCATTTACTGTTTGCTTGTTTAGGTTTATTATCATTATTATTTATGCTATTTTTGCCAATTAATAAAATCAAACAATCTAATTGGCTCGCAATATTAGCGTCTGTAGTTTTACTTAGCACCGTATTAATATTTGGTAGAGAAGTAAATGGTAGTATCCGTTGGTTATCATTAGGAGTTATTAGCTTCCAACCATCAGAATTAGCTAAATTATTGGTATTAGTATATATAGCAGGATATTTAGAACGCCACTTAAATAATCTTCGGCTTAGTTGGATTTGGTTTATAAAACCATTTATAGTTCTGATGGTTATTGCTTCTTTGTTATTATCTGAACCTGATTTTGGGGCAACTATAACTATTATTAGTGCCACCATGGGAATGATTTTTATGGCAAGAGCTAAATTAAATCATTTTTTTATTTTATTGTTATTTGCTTTAAGCGGAATTGCAATACTGGTTATTGTAGAACCATATCGTTTAGTAAGAATTACTTCATATATGGATCCTTGGGCAAATGCATTTGGTTCCGGATACCAATTAACACAATCACTAATAGCTATTGGTAGGGGCGGATGGTTTGGCTTAGGTTTAGGTAATAGCATTCAAAAATTATTTTATTTGCCAGAAGCTCATAATGATTTTATTTTTTCAGTGATAGCTGAAGAATTAGGATTAACAGGATGCTGTCTTTTAATTGCAATATATTTAACTACTAGCATAAGAACCTTAGCCATTGCTAAAAGAGCTGAAAATCAAGGCTTTTTATTCCATAGTTATCTTGCCTATGGCATCATTTTTTTATTTATTTCCCAAGTGATTACTAATATAGGTGTTAACATAGGTATCTTGCCTACTAAAGGGTTATCATTACCATTAATAAGCTATGGAGGCAGTAATTTAGTGATTAACTGTATTAATTTTGGTATCCTATTACGAATAAACCATGAATTACAGTAAGATACACATATTTTACTGGAAATTATACACCTGATATTTATCGCCTTGAGGATCAACATTTGTTTTCTGTAATTATATATACAATACTGGCTGGATTTGGAATTTCGTTAGTTTCTGCCCCCTTAGGTTGTTGTATTATCTGGAGGAGAATGTCATATTTTGGAGATACTTTAGCACACTCCTCGTTATTAGGTGTAGCTATAGGGGTATTATTAAATATAGATACTAACATATCTATTATAGTATTTTCATTATTAATTTCATATTTATTACTACAATTACAAGCAAAAACATCTAATTCTCAAGATTCCATATTAGGAATTTTATCTCATTCTAGTTTGGCTATAGGGATTGTTATAATAAGCATGACTAGTCGTAGAATAGATGTAAAATCATATTTATTTGGAGATATATTAGCAATTTCTAATAGCGATATAGCAATAATATATAGTTGTATGTTAGTTACCTCTGGTTTGTTTTTTTTCTTTTGGCGATCTATAATATCCACTATTATTCATCCAGAACTAGCTAAAATAGATGGTATTGATACTAAAAAAATAGACTTGCTAATTACATTAACTACAGCATTAGTTATAGCATGTAATATAAAAATCATTGGCGTGTTATTAGTAACAGCAATGTTAATTATTCCAGCTGCAACTTCACAAATATTTGCTACAAGTCCATTACGAATGGTATGTTTTGCCGCTTTTTTTGGCTTTATTAGTATTATTTTAGGACTGATATTCTGTTGGTTTATGGATACTCCAACTGGTCCATCTATTGTGGTTTGTAGTTTTATTATTTTTTTACTCGCTAAGATATTTAAAAACATTGTTAGTCTTAGCACTGATAAAGCTTAGATTATATGTAATTGGTATCTAGGAGACATTTTGTCTTTAGTTAGATCTTGTTAATAAGATCTAAATCAAATAGAAAGTACACAAATTAAAATAAAGGAAATTTAAATTAAATATGGGTAATCCTATTGTTGTAATTATGGCAGGAGGTACAGGGGGACATATTTTTCCAGGACTAGCAATAGCCAAAGAGTTAATTGCTAATGGATACTCAGTTCATTGGCTAGGAGTAGAAGGCGGAATAGAAAAAAATATCGTTTCCCAGCATAACATACCAATGACCTTAATAAAAGCCACAGGTATACGTAATAAAAATATTTTTAAAAAAATATTTGCTATAATTAATGCATTTACATCGATATTTAAAATAATTAAATTATTTTATAAAATACGACCTGTTTACGTGATGGGCTTTGGTGGTTATGTAACCGGATCTGGTGGATTAGTATCTAGACTATTAAATATACCTTTAGTTATTCATGAGCAAAATTCTACAGTTGGCTTTACTAATAAAATACTAGCTAAATTTGCAACTAAAATATTTGAAGGCTTTAAAGGAACGTTTTCACCTAAATTTGCGGATAAAATTCATACATATGGTAACCCTGTAAGAGATGAAATCTATAAAGTAACAAGCTGGAAAATGCACAAACATTGCAGAATATTAATTTTAGGAGGTAGCCAAGGAGCAAGCTTTTTAAATAATATAGCTATAGAATTAATAACACTGTATGATTCAAAGATTAGTATTTGGCATCAAACAGGCCGTAATGATATAAAAAAATGTATTAATGCTTATTGTAAACATGATAAATTACAGGCTAAAGTAGAAGAGTTTATTAACGATATAGCTATAGCTTATCAATGGGCTGATTTAATAATATGTCGCTCAGGAGCCCTTACTATTTCTGAATTAATTGCTGCTGGACGACCTTCTATATTAATTCCTTATCCCCATGCTGTAGATAACCATCAATATAAAAATGGAGCATACTTAGTTCACAATGGTGCCGCTATATTATTTCAACAACAACAGATTGATGCATCAAAATTAATAGAGACTATTAATCAGTTATGTACTCATCCAGAAAAGCTGAAAAATATGGCTGTAGCGGCTAAAAAGCTTGCTAATAGAGATACAACTAGTTTAATAGTAAAATCTTGTTTAACTTTACAGAAAAAATAAGGATGTAATATGATATCAAATTATAAGACTGATGATAATTATCATATTCCAGAAATGCGCAGAATAAAAAACATTCACTTTGTTGGTATCGGTGGTTCTGGAATGTGCGGAATAGCTGAAGTCTTATTATACCAAGGATACAGCATATCAGGATCTGATTTAAACGACTCAGCAACAATAAACCGATTGAAGTCATTAGGTGTAAAAGTTTTTATTTCTCATAATAGATCACATGTATATAGTGCAGATGTAGTAGTTAAATCAACAGCTATTCCTAATGATAATCCTGAAATATTACAAGCATATTCAAAGCGCATACCAATAGTATCAAGAGCTCAAATGTTATCAGAATTGATGCGTTTTAGACACGGTATAGCTGTATCAGGAACCCATGGTAAAACCACCACTACAAGTATGTTAGCATCTGTTTTTGGCTATGCTGGTTTAGATCCAACTTATATCATAGGCGGAAGGTTAAACTCGACAAAAAATAATGGCTATATGGGAAAAAGCCGTTATTTAATTGCAGAAGCAGATGAATCAGATACTTCTTTTTTGCATCTACAACCAATGGTATCTATAGTAACTAATATTGATATGGATCATATGATTACATATCAAGGTGATTTTAATAAATTAAAAAAAACTTTTATTGATTTTTTACATAATTTACCCTTTTATGGCATTGCCATTGTTTGTATAGATTGTCCTGTAGTTCGTGAATTATTACCACAAATAAAAAGGCGAGTAATTACTTATGGTGAGTCTATAGATGCTGATTTTAGAGCTATTGATATAACCTATAAAGAAAATACTACTAGTTTTAAAGTAGTGAAAAATTTCTTAGAGACTGACAACAAAGAAGAATTTACGGTTACTATAAATATTCCTGGGCAACATAATGTTATGAACGCATTAGCTGTTTTTGCTACGGCTGCAGATGCTGGAATTCAAGAGCAAAAAATTATCTCTGGTTTAAATAAGTTTAGTGGTGTTGGTAGAAGGTTTCAAATAAAAGGCAATTTCAAGTCTAAAGATAAAGACATAATATTAGTAGATGACTATGGTCATCACCCAACGGAAATAGCTGCAACTATCAAAGCTGTTAGAAGTGGCTGGCCTGATCGTAAGCTAATTGTTGTATACCAGCCACATAGATATACTAGAACTAACGAACTGTACGATGATTTTGTTATTGAGCTATCTAAAGCTGATGTTTTATTTTTACTAGATGTATATACAGCTGGGGAAAAACCAATTGCCAATGCTGATTCTAGATGTCTATGTAGAAGCATAAGAAACTTTAGTACTTTAGATCCAATATATGTCGCAGATAACAACCACTTATTTAATTTACTACAAAAAGTAGTAACAGACAAACACATAATTTTAATGCAAGGAGCTGGCGATATTGGTTTATTAGTAAATAAAATTCAAAGTGATTTTCAGGAGTATTATACACTTGCTACTTGAAGGCATTATAACTAGTAAGTGTATACTAATTTAGCATATGAAGAATTTAGATATAATATCCGCAAAATTTAAAAAAGTAGCTGTACTTTATGGCGGTAACTCTAGTGAACGGGATGTAAGCTTAGTTTCTGGCAGTAGAATTTATCAGTCGTTAACTAAACAAAACATTCCTAGTATTCTTATTGATACTAAAGATAGTAATTTAATAAATATTTTAAAGGATAAATCTATTAGCCATGCTTTTATTGCTGTTCATGGTAAAGGTGGCGAAGATGGCCAATTACAAGCTTTATTAGAATTTTTACAGATTCCTTATACTGGTAGCAATGTTAAATCGTTAGCTATATCAATTGATAAATATAAAAGTAAATTAATTTGGCAATCAATTGGAGTAACAACACCTAAAGGTACATTAATAACCCAAGTTGATGATTTATCCGCATACCAACACTATATCCCAGCTTTTGTTAAACCTTGTGAAGAAGGCTCTAGTATTGGAGTTAATAAAGTAAATAATCTTGATGAACTTTATACTGCTTATAAACGAGCACGGCAGTATAATCAAGATATCCTAATTGAAGAGTTTATTCCAGGTCGTGAATTAACTGTAGGCATATTAAACAATACAGTTTTACCAACTTTACAAATCAAATCTAAAGCTAAATTTTATGATTATGAAGCAAAATATAATACTGATAGTACCGAGTATATTGTTGATAACAGCTTAACTGCTTTACAACAGCAAAAGCTCAATAGGCTTGCTTTACTAGCTTTTAATTCCCTAGGATGCTCAGGATGGGGCAGAGTAGATGTTATAGAAGATGCCAACGGAGAATTTTGGGTATTAGAAGTAAATACAGTTCCTGGAATGTCAGAAAAAAGTTTAATGCCTATGGCTGCTAATGTTTTAGGAATGAATTTTGATCAACTTGTACTAACTATATTAGCTACTGCAAAAAATTAATCTTTTTTTTTGCAGTCTTATTGTTATTACCATCATCTTTATTAGTCAAACAATTTTTTATTGCTAATGTTATGTATTTTTTATTGCTATCGATTATTTCATCTTCTGAATATTCTTGGGTGTCGTAATCTTCTAATTCCTTAGAATAACTTATACCATGGTCAGATTGTACATTATATTGGTGGTTTCCAAACTCACCTTTAGTAAAGGTTATGGTAGTGAAAGAAACATTCAATGCTAATGTTATAGAAATTATATTACGTCGTGCTTCATGTGATATCATCTACTAAAGTTACCCATTAAGTCGCCAATTATTAAATACGAATATACCATATATTAAAAAAATGTATACAGTTTCAAGTAAAATATATACACATTTTTTATATATGAAATTTAACATCTTTCATTTGCGAACTGCTATGAACAGCACTAACTAGATTCAGTTTCTGTTGTATTACGCACATCGTGGGTCATACGCATAGGGCAAAAATTTGGCCCGCACATAGAGCAAAAACCTGCATCTTTAGCGCTATCTTGAGGCAGAGTTTCATCATGATACGCTTTTGCTGTTTCTGGATCTAGGGATAAATTAAATTGGTCTTCCCAACGAAATTCAAATCGGGCTTTAGATAGTGCGTTATCTCGTTTTTGAGCTAGAGGATGCTGTTTAGCAACATCAGCTGCATGGGCTGCTATTTTATAAGCCATTAATCCTTGTTTTACATCTTCTTTATTAGGTAAACCTAAGTGTTCTTTAGGGGTCACATAACACAGCATAGCACAACCAAACCATCCTATCATTGCAGCACCTATACCCGATGTTATATGGTCATAACCTGGAGCAATATCAGTAGTCAATGGCCCTAAAGTATAAAATGGAGCTTCATGACAATATTCTAATTGTTTATCCATATTTTCTTTTATCAAGTGCATTGGAATATGACCGGGACCTTCTACCATTGCTTGTACATCATGCTCCCATGCACGCTTTGTTAGCTCTCCTAGTGTTTTTAATTCTGCAAATTGAGCGGCATCGTTAGCATCTGCTATGGATCCTGGACGTAAACCATCGCCAAGAGATAAAGTAATATCATAGCGCTTACATATTTCACATATATCATCGAAATGATCATATAAAAAGTTTTGTTTATTATGGATTTCACACCATTGTCCAAGAATACCGCCACCTCTTGATACAATTCCAGTAACTCTATTAGTAGTTAATTTAACATGTTCTCTTAATGTTGCCGCATGAATGGTAAAATAGTCTACACCTTGTTCAGCCTGTTCAATTAAGGTATCTTGCATAACTTGCCAATTTAACTTAGCTACATTACCATTTACCTTTTCCAATGCCTGATAAATAGGAACTGTACCAATAGGAACTGGTGAATTACGAATTATCCACTGTCTAGTTTCATGGATGTTTTTACCAGTAGAAAGATCCATTACAGTATCTGCACCCCAGCGAGTAGACCATAATAACTTTTCGACTTCTTCTTGTATACTAGAACTTACTGGCGAATTACCAATATTAGCATTTACTTTAACTAAGAAATTACGGCCAATAATCATTGGCTCTGCTTCAGGGTGGTTAATATTAGAAGGGATAACAGCTCTTCCACATGCAACTTCATTACGAATAAATTCCGCCGTTATTACTGGTTTTTTAGTTTCTCCCATAGATTCACGAATGGCAATGTATTCCATTTCTTTAGTAATTATACCACGTCTAGCATAGTGTAATTGAGTAACATTTTTATTCTTTTTAGCTGTTAAAATTTTTTTTACTGAATTAAAACGTAACTCTTCTAGCATAATATCCTGACTGCGATTACAAGCATACTTAGAAGAAAGTTTAGTGGTAGAATTAGTATCTTTACGTTCTAAAATCCAATCTAGTCTTATAGGATCAAGGCCTTTAGTTAAGTCTGGAGTAAAGTTTGGGTTAGTATAAGGACCTGAAGTATCATATAAATTTATATATTCTACATTAGATGTTTTGCTATATTTATTAGTTCGATTGCCAATTTGCACTTTTCTCATGCCCACTTTTACTGAGCTGTTGCCTTCTATATAAACCTTTTGTGCATTTGGAAATGGCTGACAAATGTCTTCTAGTAATTTGTTTTCATGTGTTAACTTTTGGGGTGTTTTTTTTATTTCGGTATAGTCATAACTCATATATAAAGTCTCAGTATTGTAAAAAAGATATAGGAATAAGCCTAATCTATATGAAAATATTAGTTTATAATAAGGCTTTATTAGCAAAACACCAAAAGTGCTAATAAAAACTTAGATATTTAATTTATTAAAAATATCGTAAGCCACCTTAGTTAATGGGAGATAATACATGCAATTGGTATTATAAGTTGTGTTTCTATAAAAACGGAAGAGGTTATTTATATGATGTCAAAAAACACTGTAATAAATCCATACCATATTCTGATGCTATAGATTCAGGATGAAATTGTAAACCTTCAATACTATACTCCACGTGTTTAATACCCATTATTTCATAGTTATTTGTATTTTTGTCTTGTGTCCAAGCCGTAACTATTAGGCTTTTAGGTAATGTAGTTTTATCTACAATCAATGAATGATATCGTGTAGCTAAAAAAGATTTACTAATTTCAGAAAATATGCCTCGTTGATTATGCCAAATAGTTGACTGTTTACCATGGATTTCTTTATTAGCTACAACTATATTGCCTCCAAATACTTCTGCTATAACTTGATGACCTAAACAAACACCTAATATAGGGATTTTAGCTTTAAACTGTTTTACAGTTTCAATAGAAATTCCAGCTTGTTTGGGGGCTCCAGGACCTGGAGAGATTACAATGTAGTCGGGTTTATAATAGCCTATTTCTTTGATTGTAAGTTGGTCATTGCGTTTTACTACAACTTGTTGTCCAAGAACTGCAAAATACTGCACTAAGTTATAAGTAAAAGAATCATAATTGTCAATAATTAATAGCATTATGGTTATACATTTTTTTGCATTTACAAAAATAATATTGTAAGGTTAATATTAATCTCGAAAATTTTGATATTGTAATGGAATAGTTAAATCAGCCTCTTTTAATAATCTCATAGTGGCTTGCAGGTCATCACGTTTTTTAGCTGTAACTCTGATTTGCTCTCCTTGTATGGCAGCTTGTACTTTTAATTTAGATTCCTTGATTATCTTAATAATAGACTTACTAGTATTTTGATCTATACCTTGACGTATATTAATATTTTGTTTTACCATTTTTCCAGAAGCAAAAGCTTCTTCTATGTCCATACAACTAGTATCTATTTTACGTGCAATCAATTTAGATTTTAATATTTCTAGCATTTGTTGCAATTGAAAATCTGCTTCAGCTGTTAATATTATAGTAAATTGTTTTTCTTGCTTAAAACTAGCTTCAACATTACGAAAATCGTAACGCGTTTTTAGCTCTCTATTTGCTTGATCTAAAGCATTAGATAGTTCATGAGTGTCAACCTCAGATACCGCATCAAAAGATGGCATGATAAACCCCGTGTAATTAAATATTTTATAAAATATTATCATAAAAAAAAAAGCAGTCAAAATCTTTTATTTTTCTAACAGCTAATAATTACTAATACAGCTATTTTTTTCTTTACAGTATAGTTATTCTGCTATATAATCCTAGGCATAATATTTATAAATCAGCTCACAAAATAAAAATAAGAAAACAACATATACTATGTTAAACATCAAGTCTAATTTAATAATAAGATTAAAACTATGCCTATGATAAATGATCCTCTATCTCCTTTTTTAAGGGATTTTGATAGATACCACAATGAGCAGGGTAATTTGTTTTTTAATAAAGCAAATAATAAATCGTATCGATATAAAAACAGTATTATAGAAAGCATGTGTGATAAAAATTTTATCGCTGATACATTAGAAACAATTATATATTTTAATATGTTTTGTGGTAAGAGACTATATGAATATACTATAAAATGGGCATTAGATACCAGAATGGGGCTTACTGAATTATCAGGTGAATATTTATTACCTTCACAGTTCAAACAAGGTAGTATTACCACCAATACTTTTTTAGATGAAGACTCTAATATGAGCTATAGAGGAAGCTGTAGTATTATGCTACAAAATGCTTTAGCTAATCCAAAGTATCAACAAAATAAATTTAAAAAGATACATATTGACTATAAAAATATTAAATTATCAGCATTGATTTGTTACCCTGTTAATTATAATATAGAGAATACTAGCCAATGTATATTATTTTATAACCCCAATAATAAAACTATTGCAGAATATATGATTAACACCAAAGCAGGAGTTATATTAAAAAATAGTATTCCGCAACAAGCCCAACAAATAAAGCAACTACCGTTAATTATGTATGACTATATTAATACGGGCTCTAATCACAGAAGTCATACCCCAAAAGCAACTTTAACAACTACAATCAATAGCGGTAAAGCCGTATTAAATTATGCTATTACTAATTGTGAAGCAGTACATATTTATGGCGAAGGCTTAGGTTATAACATAGCAGCTTTATCTTTACAAAAATATTTGCAAGAAAACCAAAACGTTAATATAAGTAGGATACATTTTTACAATGTAAATAATACAAATGCTACTGCTAATGAATTATTAATTAATTACCCTAACTGGTTGTATGTGTTAGGATATATAGCAGGATTTAACATTGCAGCTGAATATGCAGTTAAATACTTGCTTGATTACGGAATGCAAATAACGCAGCAGGTTTTTGATCAAATTGATTAAAACATCACAGAATTGCAGTTAGCTTTTAATAACCCATAATATTAGTTTAATCAGAAATATCAGTATTATTAACTTTTTTTGCTATAGAATAAAAAATCATAGGAAATTTAAATAACATAAAAATAGCACAGAGAGTTTTTTCAATATAACAACTTAGGTTTAAACATTCTTTCTCCAAAGAAGACAGTTCATAGCAGGGGGAGGTTGTGTTAATATGATATTCTTTAATGCTTAAAGTAATAAAGTCAAAAAAATTACTGCCAATAGCATTAACTCCGTAGGTAGTTATAAAGGCTTGTATAACTTCATTTAGTTTTGGGTTGTTTTGAAGTATATGCGGATTATTTTTAAAATGCTTAAAAATATTACTAGCTAATATACGTTCTTTTGTTGAAGTATGGCTACAATAAAACTCTTTCCTTTCTTCAGATATTCTATACCAGTTTCTATCTGTATCAACTTCCAAGATCCTACCGCTTCTTTCAAATTCTGCTTCAAGTTTACGTAAATTACCGTTAGAAATTGGATTTTTTTGTAACAAGTTTTTTATGTATCCGGCAAAACCAGAACCACGGCTACTAGGTATAGATGTAGGATATCCGTTGTAATAGTCTTGAAGTTTTTTTGAGGTAATAAATTTATATATTGCTAGAAAGCCATTATTATGACCATATTTTTTATCAGGGTTAAAGGCATCTTGTAGCCAATCAATACATGCATCAGAGAATCTAAAATATGGAGCAAAACTTACTTGATAAAAATCATGAGTAAATATATCTTGATCATAAGTGAGATGAGTATAACGCATATGAGCTATGAGCAATTCAAAAGTCCATCCATAAGAGTCTGGGAATGGCTCTTCACTTCCGTAAATAGGAAGTAACTTATCATTGTTTGTATTTTGAGAATTATTATTTGCAGTAATTGCATAAATACCTCTACTATTATTTGCAGTGCTAGGTTCTGAAAAATTATTACTGTTAGCTTCTATATATCGCTGTGTTGGCTGTTGTTGGCTGTCTGTAGTTGAAGTAACTATTGTATTATTACTATTGATAGCTGAAATTGTTGGAAAACCCTGTAAATTCATACTTTTACCTTCTGTCAATTTAAATTTTGAATCTTGTTATAGTTAGTTAATAGCATCTAATTTATAGACAAAAAACTGTTAATTAAATTCAATAATAATTTTTTTAACCTGTTTATCACCTATAAAAGCCTTATAGATTAACTAAGAGAATAATTTTAATATAAATAACTAATTTATAAGAAATGGCAATAGTAATTTTAATGTGTTACAGTATAGATAATTTATATTCTTTTAATTTAAATTTGAGTGTTTTTAGAGGAAATAACATGAGTGTTAGTAAACTATTTGTAAGTAGTCAATGTCTAATAGCAGTGTTATTCTTAAATAGTGTATCAGTTAATGCATTATTTGTAGATAACAAAACACAAAACACTATCAATATAGAGTCGAATTCTGGAGCAATAATAGACTTTAAGCAAAAAACAGCTGATTATTTTGGTAAGGTTAAAATCACGTATGGTAAATCATATTTAAATGCTGACAAAGTTTGTGTTTATCAAAATGATAACGACATAAGTCGCATCATAGCCTCATCAGAAACCACTCCAGTTTTTCTAAAATTAATCGGATACGATAGCTTATCTACAACTATTGTTTGTCAAGGTAAGAAAATCGATTGTGATATGATAAATAACAAATTAGTTATTTCAGGCAGTGCTACTCTCGATTATGACAATAACTATATTACTAGCGATACCATCTATTATGATCATAAACTAGGCACAATAAATGCTAAACCTAATGCCAGTAGCGATAATAGTAATACAAATAAAGTTCATATTACTATAAATAACCCAAATAGCATGCAAACCAAAAAAAACTAAATCATTGTTTTTTATAAAAACTATTATTTAGTAACAACGCTTCGTTGTCTTGCTGCTTCAAATAACATAACTCCAGTTGCAACTGAGACATTAAGACTATTAACTGAATCGGCTATTGGTATAAAGGCAAGATCATCGCATTTATCTTGAGTAAGTTTTCTTATTCCTTTATCCTCAGATCCGACAACTATAGCTAATGGACAAGTCATATCTGTTTTGTATATTGAACGTGCTTGGTTATTACATACAGAACCAACTATCCATAATCCTGCTTGTTTTAGTTTATCTATAATTTGCGATATGTTAGAAACACGAATTAATGGAACTATTTCAGCCGCTCCTGAAGCTACTTTAATTACTGTTGATGTTAGCCATGCGGAACGATCTTTCGGTACTACAACAGCATGAGCTCCCACAGCAGCAGCTGTACGTAAGCATGCACCTAAATTATGCGGATCAGTAACACCATCGAGAATTAATATTAAAGGTTTTGCATCTAGATTATCTAATATATTAAATAAATCTTTAGCGGTTAAAGATTCAAGTTGCGATACTTTTGCTATTATTCCCTGATGAGATTCCGAGGTTAATTTATTAAGTAATTGCTTATCAACTCCTTTAAATTTAATTTTTTCAGCTTTTGCTAATTGCTTGATTTCATTAATTCTACTATCGTTACGACCATTCTGTAGCAATATTTCAGTTATACGCTTTGGTTCTTGCTTTAAAATCTGCATTATTGCATTAAAGCCAAAGCAAATATCTATCATGATAATACATTCCTAATTTAACTAAAGTTATATAAAAATAAAAAATTATACCATGATAATAAATATTTATACATTTTAAAATTTAATTCTTGGCTATACACGTGGCAGATGAAAATGCTAGTTTTCAGGGCTAAGTAAAATGGTTTAATTCGAGGCAAAATACTGCAGGAATGCAAGTGCATTTCAAAGT
>CAKNAD010000037.1 GCA_929200515.1 Candidatus Gorgonimonas leptogorgiae
TTGTGTAGTTGCTTGTGTAGTTGCTTGTGTAGTTGCTTGAGTAGTTGCTTGTGTAGTTATTTGAGTTGTAAGTTGCGCTATTAATAAATTTGTAGTATTTGGTAACAATGTTGTTGTTCTAGTTGTTAGATTAATTTTTTGTTGCCGGTTAAATGGATTTAATACATTAGTTGTATTATTATCAGTAGTAATATTTCTATTAGATAAAATAACAGCTGCTGCAATTGCACCGCCTATAACTCCTACTCCAAGAAGAATTACCGAACCTAGTATTATTTTACCAGATGTTGTTTGGGTCAACCGATTAAATTTTGATTGCTGTGGTGGATTGTTTTCATAGTTGTCATCAGTAGTTGCAATATTATTATATTCTGTATTGGTATTAGAGTTATTAATTGTAGATAGTGGTATTAAATTATTATTATTCAAAGCAAGACATCCTACTAATTTGATATTATTTTTATTGTTTAAGATATTAGAGTTATTAATTTGTACGTTTAAAACACAAGAAGTTAAATTATTTATTGCAGTTAAAGTCTTAATATTAACTATTTCAAGGTAGTTTTTTTACTATAAATAGTTAAATATTACTAAGACCATCTCCTAAGGATAGATGAACAAGACTATATAAAACTGTTTGAGTAATATTTGACATTAGGTTAAAATCAATTCCAGTTATATTGTCGCATGACTGATGATAACAAGAAGGTGCTTTATCTTTTCCAGCTGTAATAGTTAAACTAGGTATGCCTTTAGCATAAAATGATAGAACATCAGTGACGTTAGGATTTGGTTTAGCTCTAAAAAAATTTATGTTTTTCTGTGTAAGAAATTCGGCGTATAATTCAGTTAGTTTTTTAGTTCCTGCGGGAGGCTTTTCATAATATTTGGGAAATTTATCATGCGCCGGATCGTCAATATTAATATCTTGTGAATGCTTTCTATTTTTTGTGCCAATTAGTTCTAAATTTAAATAACATTGAATATTAAATTTTTTTATTTGTTTTGGACAAGGATCATTTCTTATTAATTTTTTCATAATATCTTGGTAAGCATTATTATGTAAAAAAAATCCCGAGCCAAAACCAATGATTGCTTTACTACCACTAGTTGGTCTTTCTTTACTTCCCCAAAAACAAAAAAGTATAGAGTTATTTAATTGTAAATTAGCAGATTTTAAAATACGAATTATTTCAACTAAAGCTACAACACTTGAGCCATTATCATTTGCTCCAGGGCTACTTACTACTGTATCTAAATGAGCTCCAACAACAATAACATTATTGGTTCTGCCAGGAATTAAACTGTATAAATTACAACTAGCATTATTTATTGGATTACAGCTTTTTTCCTTGCGACTTGTAGCTTGTGCATGACTAAATAATCCTATTTCTCGATAATCAATTGTAGAATTGCCATAAGCAAATCTTTGTCTAAAAGTCCTCGATTTTAACTCTTTAATTTTAGCTTTAATATGCTTGCTAGCTACAACAAAACTGTTGCTACTAGAGTTATATTGATTGTCTCTTATACCTAAAGCTAACAAATTTGTTAAATAGTTTTGTAAACTTTGTTTATTGACTTGAGATGTTAAGTTATTAGCTACTGAGGAGATAAAATCAGCAGAAAATCTATACGGTTCACAAAGGTTTGTAGTTGGTTTAAGTGTCAATTGAGTAGTTGCTTGAGTTGTTAGTTGAGCTATTGATGAATTTGCAGTATTGGGTAATATTGTTTTTGTAGTTACTAGAGAACATTTTTGTTGTTGGGTAAATGTATTTGAGGTAGAAGTTGTAGTATCATTATTAGCAGTAATAATATTTCTATTAGATAAAATAACAGCTGCTGTAATTGCACATCCTATAACTCCTACTCCAAGAATAATTACCGAACCTAGTATTATTTTACCAAATGTTGTGTGGATAAGCCTATTAAATTTTGAGTTCTGTAGTTGATTGTTTTCATAGTCGTCAGTAATTGTAATATTATCATATTCTTTATTTATACTAGGGTTATTAAGTATAGATAGTGGTAAAGAATTATTATTATTCACAGCAAGATATCCTACTAATCTAATCTGATTTTTATTATTTAAGATAGAGTAATTATTAGTTTATAGGTATAGAAAACAAGAAGTCAAATTATATTTATAATTTTGATAAATTACAGAAAAAGAAACTATTTATTATATTGTATAGCGCTACCCGTTAATACGTAGACACTTTTAGTAGTTACTTATATCATATGATAACTAGCAATAGTTATTAGCCATAGAATCTCTTAATGTCTAAATCATAGCGAGCACTGCTATAGTATTATTCTTGATACTCTAAACATTTTATTAGGATCAATTTTTTTCAAGGTATGAGGGTTGAGACCACTTGTGTTATAGCCTTCTAATAAAAATTCATAATTATAAAGAATACCATCAGATAAAACCATTTCATAATCATTTTCCATGAAATCATGAGGGCATCGTGATACTTCATCAAAATGTTTTCTTGGTAAACTTCCATAGCTTGGAAAAGGTATTTTTGTTTCATCTTGGTGGTTATCTTTATAAAGCTCATTATACAAGTCTTTCGTTGCTTTACTTTCAATTAGTTTGTATACATCTCTATATTCATCAAAATAATAACCGCCACCACTACTAATAGAACTCATTCCTTTAGGTAAAGCAAGTTTACGCCTAAGCTGATGGCGAAATATAAGTATTATGTCTGCTTTTTCATTGTCATTTTCAGCAGGTTGTTGTGATGATACTGAATCTATAGTATCTATTAGTAGCTTGTGCCGTTTTGCTTCTTGCATTTCTGTAATACTACCACTTGCTAGTGCTTGTTGTTGTTGCGTTAACATTAACAAATCATCTAAAGCTAATCTTACCCCATGATTATAATTAGAGAAATCCTTATTAACAATAGATAACGCTTGTTGATAAATATCGCTATCTGTACTATTTGTAAATAAATTTAATATTCTAACTATTTGAGGAGCTAATACATTTAGCTCTTTCAATTCAAAATATTTAGCTTCTAATATTGCTATTAAAAAATTATAGAGATTTTTATTGTTGTTATCTATTATATATGGAATGTCGTTTATATAGCTGTGGTTTGGTTCATTAGGGTCTGTTGCAAAGTTAACAAAAAACTTAATAAGAGAATCTGGATTGTAGTATTTTTTATAATATTGAATAATATGCTCAGCTTTAGGAAGAATCAATTTTGAATTACTAGGTAGGTTAATTATATGAAAATTTCCTGCTATAGCAATTAATCTGGGGGATCTATCTGTATCAAGGCTATTGATCCAACTAGGCCAGCCTTGTAGACTAATATCTTCAAATAGTTTAGGGCATTTAGCAATTGCAATATGACCATTTAAAGTAATGTTGCAATTATATTGAGCTTGCAAATTTTGACATGACTCTAGCCATAACTTACCTAAAATAGTTGTTGTATTTGCTAAAGATGTTATCGGACATGAAATAATTTCAAGATCTGTTACTGTTAAACCATCAGGAAAAGTAGTAAAATTTGGATTATTTATTAAGGATAAATTATTAACTATAAAATTGCTCGGTAAAGATATTAAATTAGCAGAATTACTTATTGTACAGTTACCAATAATTTTTATTTTTGCTGGTAGCTGTTCACCAAGATATTTATCTATAGTAACATCGCCGTTTACTATATATTGTGTTTCATTAGAAAAATTGCCACTGTGAATTAATTCTTGAAATTCTAAATTGGTTAATTCTTGAAATTCTGCATTAGTTGATTTTTCTATCTGTGCTTCAGTAGGTTCTGTTGCTATATTATCTACGTTTCTTTGAGCAATTTCAGTATCATTATTAGGCTTAATTAAATCAATTAGCCATCTAAAGGCACTTGCAATTTTATTGACAATATAACGAAACCACTTTTTTATACCAGTTGCTTCATTTTGTACGTTAGGGTCTCTAGTCTGATCTTGTAATTGATTAGTTGTTGGGCTATTTGTTACTTTGTTATCTTTCATAATAAAGATTTAAAACCTAAATCCTGTAAGCAGACTTACTCCATAGATATTTTTTTCTGTATCGTGGCTCCAATTAAAATCTAGCCCGAAAAGTATATTACCAGAGAAAAAGTGTAGTTTATTAATTAGATAAATACTATTTTTGCCATAGTTGCCGTGATCTAAGCTAAATTTATGATTTGCAATTGCTAGTTCATATTTCTTATTAGTATTTATGCTAAAAGTGTGTAAATATCCAAAACTACATTCCATAGATAGCCCTGATTTATCAGTTAGTTTATGATTAAATATTACAGATATTACTGGTCCTAGTGATACGTAATCACTATTATTATTTATGGCCATCACCCTCTTATTCTTAGCTATGCTATAACTCGGAGTATATATATGAATTAACCTGCTAGTTAAGCCTAATTCAATGTTAAAGTTATTTATATGTATTTCGTAATTACCAGAAAGAGCCACTGAGTAATTTCGGTTATCAAAAGTAGTTTCAGATGATGATTTATGACTAATCTGTCCATAAGAAAAAGATACTAAGCCATTAAAATCAGAATAATCACGCATTGCATGTAATAACAGTATAAAAGCTTCTCTATTATTACTAGATATTTTTTTAGCTTTGTTTGTCTTGTCTTTTTTATAAGTATATCTGTTAGAATCTGCATAAGCCATGGAAACACCAGCATTAAAATATGAGATGTCATGTTTAATCCCTACGCAAATCAATTTATCTTTATATGTGTTATACTCGTTATTTGTAGCTACTTTTTGATCTATACCTTGGTGATAAGAAGCTAATAACCAGACAACATCGGGCTTATCTTGTATTGTAAAATTAATACCGTTTTTGTTCCAAAACTGATACTGTTTTTTATCTGTTGTTATCTTGTTACTAACTTTCGATGTTATCTTATTTTGAGTTTCAGCAGTTCTATAGGTTTCATAGCTAGGAATGGATATTTCTGTTTTGATGCTATTGATATCTATACCAGTTATATTATTTTTAGTAATAATACTTGTAATTTGATTTAAGACCACACTGCCTTTATCTGCTTGAGATAATTTAATAGGGCCAGACATTTCTTCATATACTTTTATGTCATTAATATTAGCTATATCTTTCTTTAATAAGCTTTTGGAGAATTTTACATATTTATCTATTAAATTTAATATCTTATTGATATCTTGTTGTACTGTAGCTTCAATACTGTTGTTGATAATAACAGCATCGTTTATCGAAAGAAAATAATTTTTAGGTTTAATATATCTACATAATAATTCTTTTAAATCATCTGCAAGCTGTATTTTGTTAGCTGATAATATTGTTAGTTTTGCACCTTGTTGTAAATATTCTAAATCTGTGGTTGCATCTAAAATTATTCTTGCTGTTGCGTCAAATTTAGCAGTATTAACAATAAAAAATAATTCTGAGTTAGGCTTTTTAGTTGGAAGAGTTATTTGTAACTCACTATCTGCGTATCCATGATATTGTTTAGCATTGCTACCAGCTGCTATAGCAATAAATCCGTGATTATCAATTATATTAAATGAAGATTGTAACAGTCTAGATCCAAATATTTTGCCTTCAGATTTGTTTGTAAGAATCTGCATGAGATCTAATTCAGCATTGGCTCTAATCTCGCCAGCGTTTACTAAATTATCATTAAACAATACACGACCGTTAGTTGTTATAACTCCAGTGTTATCTACAGTTTTATTAAAAACTGCATCATCACCAGATACAGTTACACTGCCACTTTTGTTTGTGAAATTCCCTGTAATTGTTAACCCTTTATTTGCAATAATTTTTCCAGCATTAAAGCTGTTGCTATTAAACTCTAATTTTACATTTTCAGTAGTAATTATTCCAAAGTTATCTACAAAACTATGAAAACTAGCAACTCCATGATCAATTAGTACTTGAGCTGATTTAGTGTTAGTAAAGGTTGCATTAGCTATTAACCCTTGTTTTGCAAATATATAGTTTTCATTATAGCCACTGTTATGAATTGTCATTGTTTGTTGGGCATGTATGACACCAGTATTAGAAACTTCTCCTAATGATATTGTTGCATTAGCCAAAATATAATTATCATTGAATAATTGCGTTATATCTGTAGTAGCTAAAAATTTAATATTAGTTTTACTATGATTAATCAATCTAGCTATGGTAGCGGTTCCGAACACTACAGTGTGACGACTAGTATTAGTTATTCCTAATATAGTAGCTGTATTTTCAATTACTACTGAGTTATGAATCGTTACGTTACTGTTATTGAAACTAGTTAATGTTCCCTCAACAATTAATCCAGCAGTTGCTTTAATATCACCTGTATTGTATGCGTTTTTGCTAAATTGCATTATATGTTCATTAGCAATAATTATTCCTGAGTTAGTAGCTGTATTAATAAAGGTTAAATTATTATTTGCTATAAGTTTTCCGGAGTTACTAGCATCAACTATTGTTAAAGGTGCGTCAGATCTTATGAAGCCGACATTCGATAATTTAGCAATAGTACTTGAACCAAAAAACACAAGATCTTTTTTGTTGTTAGTAATTTTAAGGTTGCAAATAGTAGAGCTTCCAAAAGAACAGCCATGCCTAAGAATATCCACACCCTTTATAGATGCTTTACCACGAATTTTTATATTATCGTAAATAGCAATCTTAGCGTTAGCTGTATTAGTGATAGTACCATTGGCAGCTATTCCATTCTTAGCCCTAATATAACTGTTATTATTAGCCCCCTTGGTAAAAGTAATTAAATCATCTGAAGTTATAGTTCCAAAGTTAGTTACCATTCCTTGTACAGTCAATTCATTAGTACTAACTGTTGTTAAGGCATTTTTATTATTGATAAAAGAGCTAGCGATAATCAAACCTGAATTAGCTTCAATGTAATTATCATTAATAGTTTGTTTCTGAATGTTAATTAAGCCTGCTACGGTTATAGTTCCAGAGTTATGAACAGCACCATGAACAGTTAAATGTTTATTTTTAGCTATAGTAGTAGCACTAGCAGAATTGTTAAAAGAGCCATCTATAGTTAAGCCTGCGTCAGTTTCAAGGTAATTATTATTATTAGTTGTCCTATAAAAATGTACATTCTTTGTAGAGCTGATTGTTCCACTATTAATAATCACACTGTGAATAGTTAATTCTTTACCTTTAACTATAATATGTGCGTTTTTAGTATTAGTAAATGTATTTGCCCCTGCTATGGTTAAACCATTATTAGCTTCAATATAGCCACTATTAGTTGCTTCCTCTTTAAAGGTAATAAGTCCTTTAGAAGTTATAGTTCCCGAATTATTCACCAAACCATTCACTGTAAAATTGTTACCACCAACTATAACGTTAGTTGTATTAGTAAAAGATGCATCCATCATTAAGCCTGAATCAGCTCTAATATAACCATTATTAATACCTCCTTTAGCAATGTATGCTGGCTTGGTAGAGGTTATAGTTCCAAGGTTAATCACTTTATTATTAAAAACTAAGAATTTACCATCAGTTTTAATAACTGCATTTGGGGAATTGGTAAATGTATGTGATCCTAATACGCTAAACCCATTATTAGCTTCAATATAGCCACTATTAGCTGCTATATCTTGAAAGGTAATAGCTCCTGCAGAAGTTATAGTTCCCGAATTATTCACTATGCCATGTACTGTAAAATTTTTACCACTAACTATAGTGTTAGTTTTATTAGTAAAAGAGCCATCCATAATTAAGCCTAAATCAGCTCTAAGATAACCATTATTAAAAGCTCCTCTAGCAAAATGTGCTTGTTTGGTGGAGGTTATAGTTCCAAGGTTAATCACCATGCCATTAATAGATAGCTCTCTACCAGCAACATTAATAACTGCATTTTTTGAATTAGTAAATGTATTTGATCCTAATATATTAAACCCATTATTAGCTTCGATATAACCGTCATTAGAGGATTCTTCTTTAACGCTAATAATACCTTTAGAAGTTATAGTTCCTGAATTGCTCATTATACCGTGTACAGTAAAGTTGTTACCACCGATGATAGTATTAGCTTTATTAGTAAAAGCGTCATCCATAGTTAACCCTGAATCGGCTCTAAGATAACCGCTATTAACAGCTCCTCTAGCAAAGTATGATTGCTTAGTTGTGGTTATAGTTCCAAGATTAATCACCTTACCATTAATAGCTAATTCTCTGCCATCAACATAAATAACTGCATTTTTGGAGTTGGTAAATGTATTTGATCCTGTTATGTTAAGCCCAGCATTAGCTGCAATATAACCGCTATTAGTTGCCTCCTCTTTAAAGGTAGCAAATCCTGTAGAAGTTATAGTGCCTGAATTATTCACCATGCCATGTACTGTAAAAACGATGCCGCCAACTATAGTATTACCTTTATTAGTAAAAGATGCATCCATGGTTAATCCTGAGTCAGCTCTAAGATAACCACTATTGACAGCTCCTCTAGCAAGATATGCTTGCTTAGTAGAGGTTATAGTTCCAAGATTAATCACCCTACCATGAATAGCTAGCTCTTTACCATTAACATAAAGAGCTGCGTTTTTGGTATTGGTAAATGTAGTTGGTCCTGCTATGCTAAACCCATAATTAGCTTCAATATAACCACTATTGGTTGCTTCCTCATTAAAAGAAATAAATCCTACAGAAGTTATAGTTCCCGAATTATTTACCATACCACGCACAGTAAAATTTTCACCACCAACTATAGTGTTAGCTGTATTAGTAAAAGAGGCATCTATCGTTAAGCCTAAATCAACTTTAAGATAACCACTATTAACAGCTCCTTTAGCAAAGTATCCTGGATTGGTGCAGGTTATAGTTCCAAGGTTAATCACCATACTACGAATATCTAACAGACCGCCATCAACATTAATAACTGCGTTTTTGGAATTGGTAAATGTATTTAATCCTGCTATGGCAATCCCAGAATTAGCTCTAATATAACCGCTATTGCTAGCATCCCCTTTAACTTTAATAAAACCTTTAGAGATTATAGTTCCTGAATTATTCATCATGCCATTCACGGCAAAATTTTCACCATCAACTATAGTACTACCTTTATTAGTAAAAGAGGCATCTGTGGTGAAGCTTAAATCAGAGCGAAGATAACCACTATTCATAGTTTCTCTAGAAAGGAATATTGGTTTAGTGGATGTTATTGTTCCAAGGTTGGTCACCGCTCCATGAATAATTAATTCTGCCCCAGTAATTACAATTGTTGCTGTTGAAGAGTTATAAAACGGTCTTGGTCCTGTTATTGCTAAGCCGTGATTAGCTTTAATATAGCCGTAATTATTAGCGTATTTTCTAAAGACAATACATCCTTTAGAGGTTATAGTGCCGTAATTATTTACTACTCCATGAACAGATAAATTTCTACCATTCATTATGGTTGTAGCAGAAGCATAATTAGTAAAATCTTCATTAATAGATAAACTATCATTAACTTTAATGTAACCCCAATTATGAACTGTGTCGGAACAATATATAGATTTTGTGGATGTTATAGTTCCAAGATTAATAGTTGAACCATGCACCGTTAACGCTCTGCCAGTAACTTCCAACGTTGAATTTTTGGAATTATAAAGTGTAGATGTGCCTTCAATTGTTAAGCCGTTACCGCTCTTAATATAACCACTATTAGTTAGTTCTTGAATGTTAATCAAGTTACTAGAGGTTATAGTTCCATAGTTGTAAACTGTACCATTGACATTAAAGATTTGCCCTTTAATAACGGTAGTTGCAGTTGAGTTGTTAGTAAAATTTCTATCTATATTTAAGCCTAAATTAGCCTCGATATAACCATTGTTAGTAGTATCTTGATAAAAAGAGGTTAATTTTGCTGAAGTTATGCTACCAGAATTAACAACCTTGCCATTAATTGTTAGATCGTCACCGTTAACTAATAGCTCGCCTTGGTTATAATTAGTGTAGGGTCCTTTAACAGTTAAACCATTGTCGGCTTTTATATAGCCACTGTTGCTAGCCTTAGTAAGAATTAATTTTTCTGTGTTAACTAATATGCGTGCTCCTATGTTGTTATTAAGATCAGATTTAGCATGCATTCCTTGTTTGGCTTCAATGAAACCACTGTTGTTGACTTTACCAATAATTGTTAATAAACCACCATGAGCTAATATTTGTGCTTGGTTAGCATTAGTGACTGAAGCATGCATACCGAGTTCTAATTGTGCATCAATAATACCAGTATTTAAAACTGGCTTATTAAAAACAACTTGTTTTTCTGAGGTTATAGTGCCATGGTTAATAAGGTATCCATGAATATCAAGTGGTTTTGCTTTAACTATTAACCGCCCGCCTAATGAGTTAGTTAATTTTTCGTGTGCGTGTAAGCCAAAATTTGCTTGAATAAGTCCGCTATTAGTAACTTCTTTAATAAAGCAAGCAGACTCATCCGAAGTAATAGCACCACTGTTAGCTAAAAAAGCATCAACATGTAAGTTACCGCCAGTAACAGTTAGAGTGGCTTTATCTTTATTAGTGAAGGTTCCTGATGATATATTTAAACCTTTATGAGCTTCAATAATTCCAGCATTAGTAGCTTCTTTAGTAAAATCTAATTTGTCTTTAGCTATGATTGTTCCAGAGTTGCTCATTTCGGTTAAGGTTAATCTAGCCTTAGCTGTTATTTTAGTGCTATTTATAAGGTCTTGAATGTAAGTTCTTCCGGATAGAATAAGGTTTCTACCGATAGGATCTTTAGTGGCAATCAATTTACTTATAGTTGCCGTGCCTATAGTTAATGGAAAATACTTTATACTAGTAATGCGGGCTTGACCTAGAATATCTATATGGTCACAAAGAATTAACCTTGCATTTGTGCCATTGGTAAAGGTTTGCGTTGTTTCTACACCTGCTTTAGCATCGATAAATCCATGATTAATCGATGGTTGTTGTAATTCTAGTTGGTGGTCTTTAGTAGTTATGCTACCATCATTTATTAAGGTCTTAGTAAAGATTAAATCGCCACCGCTTACCGTTAAACTGCCTCCTTGGGCATTAATAAATTTATTTTTTGCATGCATGCCTGATGTAGCAATAAGAACACCAGAATTTGTTGCTGCATTGGTTGATACATGAGCGGTAGAGTTTATATAGCCACGATTAATAAAGTTTTTACTAAAAGTGGCATGCAAGCCACTAACGGTTAGCGTTGCTCCTTGCTGGTTGGTAAAATCTGTGGCATCAAATCCATGATTAGTATCTATTAAGCCTCTATTTATAGATTGAGATAATAATTTTAACTCTACATTTTTACAATATACGACTCCATCGTTAGTTAATGAGTTAATATGTGCTTTATTATGGCCACTAATTGATAAGGTCGCACCTTGATGATTTACCAATAATTTATTTGCTAAAATTCCAGCCTTAGCTGTAATAATGCCTGAGTTTTCTACCTTATTAGTAAAAGTTAATAGCCCGCTTGTTGCAGTAATTGAGCCTAAGTTTGTAACCAATGCCGAAAAAGTAGCTGATCCAGTCTTAATAGTTACAGCACCTGCTAAATTATTAGTGAATGCTCCTGTAGCATTTAACCCGGCTAAAGCATTAATATATCCAAAGTTGTCCGCTTGTGCATTAATATTTAATGTTTTTCTAGTTGTTATTGTCCCATAATTAGTTAAATGATTATTAAAAGTTAGCACCCCATTAGCTATTAAATAACCTTTTTTTGAATTAGTAGCCACACCAGAGACACTGAGTTTGTTTTGTGCTTCTATATATCCTGAATTAGTTACTTCCTGTAAATTAATATTGCTATCCGTAAAAGTTACCGTGCCATTATAAGGGTTAACTAATTTATTAATTACTACTGTACCCGCAATGGTTATAACTCCTAAATTAGAATTGATTAAAGAGTTTTTTATATTTATTTGTGCAGGTTGTTTGCCTCCAGCTTGAGGATAAACAGTAGCAAAAATATTATTTTTTGATTCTAAATTAACAATTGTTTTTTTAGTTGCCTGTACTTGCAAATTATCAATAGTAATTATGTGTTCGTTATATACTGTTAAATGAGAATTTTTTACTTCTAAGGTTGCTGCTTCTATAATGCTGTCATCTCTATCTCCAACCTTATAATTACCATGCTTTACTATGTAATTAATATTTTCAAGTCTGTATTTAAAGTCGGAGCTATCTGCTTCGAATTCTAAGTTGCCAGATAACATGCCAAAATTATGCACAGAAAAAGAATTAATATTTGCGGTTTTGTTGCCGGCAATAACGAATGCTTTACCATTAGGTTGATTTGCGCTAATTAATCCTTTGTTAGTAAAACTTCCGTCTAGAAAAAAATCTGCTAATGCAGCAGGTTTTCCTATCTGCACGCATGTATCTCCAGTGATAGAGCCATGATTATAAATACCACCTTTTACTGCGGTAGTAATTGCTAATGTAGCCGTATTTCTACTAGTTAGCCAGCCGGAATGATCTATAGTTAAGCTGTTTATATCTAATACTTTAGTGGTGTTTGTTTTTGTGGCACAGATTAATAAAGCTGGTAAAGCAGGAGTAGCGAGAGTAATACTGCTTTCATGGGAGCCGTCAAGCGTTCCTGCTATATCAACACTCAACACAGAAGATAGTGAAGTAGAAGAGGCTTCTATTTTAACTGCTGCGCCTATAGTTTGACTAGCGTATACAGTGTTACCATTTACTAGTTTAACTAAACCTATAGTCGTAGTTACTGGAGTATAAGGTGATAGAGTACGAAGAGATATAGCACTAGGTTTAGCACAATAACCATTATTAACTAGAGTGCAACAAAACATTAATAAATATAGTGCTATTGTTGTTAATCTTTTTGTGCGCAACATACAGCTAAACCTATAGTAAATTACTTAACGATAAATATACGCCTGCAAGTAGAAAGTATATAAGATTAAGTGTAGTAGCATTATTTAACTACTTCAAGGTAGTTTTTTAATCATAGATGGATATTAGTATTTTGCAGGTTGGTATCTAAGAAATATCTTGAAGGTATTAAAAATATTTATTAAAATAATTGCTTTTATTGGATAATTAAATCATATTAATTATTCCTAAGGACTAAACTACATTGATACTAAGACTATGAATAATAAAATTTTTTATGTTTTTATCTTTTTTATAATGACTATATTTAATAATAGTAAAGCCACAGAATACTATGTTGTAATTAAATTTCCGTTGTCTGGTCTTATAGAAAAAGAGCAAGATATAGATTTAGCAAAAACAGAAATTACAGATAAAATAATTAACAAAATTTTTATCGCTAGTAATGTATGTTCTAGTGTAGATTGCGATACAAGCCTAGAACAAAAAGTCAAATTTGTAGCTGACGATACTAATTGTGTTAGAATTATTTGTGAATATGCTGAAGATATTACAGAAATGCAAATTGTATATGACAAACAATATGCTAATAATATTTTGACAGCATCAAGCGATAATTTTAAGCATTCTGAATCTTCCAATATAGCACAAAAGCAGTCTTCAAGTACTTTAGTTGGAGTGGTATTAAATAAAGCTTATGATATAACTTTAAGAAGGCTAGAAGAGTTTATTCGTGCTGTAATATTAATGCCTGCACATAGAAATAAAGTAGCAATATTTGTGCTAGAAGTAGCGCCATATAAACAGAGATTGAGCGGTACAGACAATTTAGCACAGCTTAAATTTTCAAATTTTTTTCGTCATCATGATAATACCAGCAGACAGTTCATATTAAAACATAATAATAAACCTGATACTCCTGAATTGCAGTATTGATACAAAAACAAGCTTGTGGTATTAGCAAGCTAAAACTATCCCAAATTTTCTCAGTCTATTCTCTGCTACCTTACTATTAAACTAATAGTGGTTTTATCAAAAAGTGCCGTAAACCCCGCTCCTTCAGGAACGGGATATAAGGCATAAATATCTTGTTTTCGCACTGTAAAAATAGTACAATACTCACATGAAAATACAAAAGGCATTCAAATTCATATTAAATACAAAACATAAGGATACTAGCAAGTTGTTTCAATTTGCTGGGTATTGTCGTTTTGTCTGGAATAAATGCTTGGCATCAAATAAGTTAGCAGTTAAAAATAAGCAAAAAATAGCTTTTTACGAAGAAACTTCTTTCTAGTATACATTGTGTAAGCAATCAGAAGAATATAAATTTTTGAAAAATTGCCATTCTCAAGCATTACAACAAAGTTTGAAAAGTTTGGGTAAAGCCTTTAAAGATTGTTTCGATAAAAAACAACCATTGAAGAAATTTCCACGCTTTAAAAACAAATATAATGTTTCCTAAGGTTTCAAGATAAACAATAATCAAGTAGGTTGGGGAGCATATCACAATAAGCTTGTTCAAGTTAATAATACTCTTACTGAAAAATTATTAACTTGGGTATTAGAACTTAAGATGGCAAAGAAACTAACTCATAACAAAATAATATTTAAGATATAATAATGCAACCTATAAATAATATAACTGACATTAACTCGGTAGCTTCTACAGAAACTATTAGTCTGCCAATAAATAATTCACTATCAGTTAATACTGCACAGTTAGGTGTAGCAATTAATACTAGACAAATAGTAAATTATGACAGAATAGAATATACAGCAAGTGAATTTATGGAGTTATTAGCAAGTAATAATTTGCCAAAGAAACCCATTTATGTTGAAGGCGATATTGTTATAGATAATAATACCGAAATAACCCAATTACCAGAAAACTTAACTATTACTGGTGAATTACAATTAAATGCATGCCCTAATATAAAATCAATTCCTACAGGTCTACGATCAAATAAGTTAGTAATTAAGAGCTGCGAAAAGCTTGAAGAATTTGCAAAAAATATTGAAATAGATTCGTTGGAGGTGGGTTCATGTAACTCTTTATATACATTTGGTGATACAATTGTAAATACTAATATTTTATTAGCTAATTGCGATTCAATAACCTCTTTACCTAAACTTAGTAATAGTATACAAAATATATCTATTTTGATTGTTCATAAATTAATTTTACCAGATAATCTACAAATTCAAGGTAATCTGTATTTATTTAATTATATTGACAGTAATTTTTTAGGTGAAAATATGGAAATAGGGGGTGACTTTTTTCTTGACTCTGCAAGAAATTTAACTAAATTACCAGATAGACTAAGGGTTGGAGGCGATATCTCTATATCAAATTGCCCTAACCTTAGATCTTTACCAGATTTCTGGCTAGAAGATATCCCAAATAATTTGCCTGTAACTCCAGAAAACCACCATGTTTTAAGTATAAGTAGAACTGCAATTTTAGATGGCGAAATTAGGCATTATAACAGTATCACTCCTGAATATATAGGGGTTATAGGATATCAAGTTATAAAAGTTACTTCAGAATATACAGTTGAAGATTTAATAAAGTCTTGGCAGGCTTTCTGTAACAATAAAGATATTATAGAAATAACAGATATTACCGCTACAGAACGTAGCGATTTACGACAGTTTTTGTATAAAGCAGCTGAAACAGCTTCTGCTATAAATGAAAATACTAAACAATATTTTGCTAATCAAATCATAAATATTTTAAAACTAATAGCAAATAATAAGGAAATTAAACAACAAGCTTTAT
>CAKNAD010000038.1 GCA_929200515.1 Candidatus Gorgonimonas leptogorgiae
AACCTGTTATTAATACCATGTTTGAGATACTACAATTAGCTTTAGAAAAAATAAAAGATGTAAACAAACGCCACAAAAAATTCATTTTAACTTTGATAAAGACCATTACTATATGTCAAGGGAAAACTACTTTTAAAAATATTATACGCCTGTTAGTTGCTATGAATATTTAAACATTCCACTCATCATACTTGCAAGGATCATTTAAGCAATACGTACACAAACAGCATTACAATTATTTGTGGGGTGAGACAGAGAGATCAAGCTAGATAGTGTAATATGTAATAAAACAAAACTATATTCATTTTTTAATTCATTCAACTTGATTATTTTTTACCACGAATCATAAAATTACGCTTTATCAATCAAGGTATTAATATTTTTAGCCTGAGATGCCGCGTACCCTATATAATTATGTGGAGTTAATTTTTTTAGCTCTTGTTTTACTGGCACTGGTAACTCTAGTGTATCAATAAAACCATGTAGTAATTCTTTGGTAACTTTTGCGTTACCACGTGTTAATTGCTTTAGTTTTTCGTAAGGGTTCTCTATGGCATAACGACGCATTACAGTTTGAATTGCTTCTGCTATTACTTCCCAAGAATTATTTAAATCATAATCTAACTGTTGTTTATTTATTTTTAGCTTGTCTACTCCTTTAACAGTAGAGTTATAAGCTACAATGCTATATCCGAAACTAACACCAATATTTCGTAACACTGTGGAATCTGTTAAATCTCGCTGCCAGCGTGAAATTGGTAACTTAGTAATAAAGTGCTCAAATAAAGCATTCGCTAATCCTAGGTTACCCTCTGAATTTTCAAAATTTATTGGATTAACTTTATGTGGCATAGTTGATGACCCTACTTCACCAGCAACCACTTTTTGGCTAAAGTAGTTTAAAGAGATGTATCCCCACATATCTCTATTAAAATCAAGTAAAATATTATTGAACCGTTGTATTGTACTGCAAATATTAGCTATATAATCATGTGGTTCAATTTGTGTGGTATACGGGTTATAGCTTATTCCTAGATTAGTAATGAACTTTGTAGCTATAGCTATCCAGTCTAATTCTGGGTACGCTATAGAGTGTGCATTATAATTACCAACAGCGCCGTTTATTTTACCTAAAATTTTTACTTTTTTTAATTCTTCTAATGGTTGCTGTAACCTGTAGGCAAAATTTGCCATTTCTTTACCAACTGTAGTTGGGGATGCTGACTGCCCATGAGTTCTAGAAAGCATAGCAACATCTGCATATTCAACAGACATATTAGTAATTTTAGCTATTAATTGTTGCATGCTAGGAATTAGTACTTCTGATATACCTTCTTTTAGCATTAAAGCATAAGCAAGGTTGTTTATATCTTCTGATGTACAAGCAAAGTGAATAAACTCAACCACTTTTGACAACTCTTTGTCGTTTGATATTTTTTCTTTTATGAAATATTCTACTGCTTTTACATCATGTTTTGTTTGTTGCTCTATTTGTTTAACTCGACTACAGTCGTTTATATTAAATTCTTCATGAATTTTATTTAAATACTCCTTAGCTGTTGCTGATAATTGTTTTGTCTCTTGTATTCCAGGGTTTTCTGTTAGTTGTATTATCCATTTGATTTCAACTAAAACTCTATATTTAATTAAACCAAATTCGCTAAATATTTTTTTTAATGGTTTTGTATCTTCGCTGTAGCGTCCATCAAGTGGAGATAAGCAAGTTAGTAGATCAGCGTTCATAAATAATCTTAGATCAGTTACGTTAACTGCATACAAACAACAGTATGCAGTTATACTTTGAAGGCATAAAAAGTATCGGTTATGTTACTTTGTGTAAGCAGCTGCATATTTAGAAATTAAAGCTCGTGCAGTTTCAGCATTTTCCCAGTTTTCTATTTTTACCCACTTACCTTGCTCTAAATCTTTATAGTTTTCAAAAAAATGCTCTATTTGCTTAATTAGCATTTCAGGTAAATCGCTATATTCTTGAACTGAGTGGTAATTGCTACAAAGCTTATCTTCAGGTACTGCTATTACTTTTTCATCCTGACCTTTTTCATCTGACATATTTAACATGCCAATAGGACGACAACGAATTACAGATCCTGGAACTATTGGATGTGGTGTGATTACCAAGATATCTAAAGGATCTCCATCGTCTGCTAAAGTTTTATTGATAAAACCATAATTAGCCGGGTAGAACATAGGAGTAGCCATAAAACGATCTACCATTAAAGCATTAAAATCTTTATTTACCTCATACTTTATTGGTGATGAATTAGCTGGTATTTCTATAATAGCATAAATATCATTAGGGATATTTTCCCCTGCTGGAATTTCTTTAAAACTCATATTATCCTCTTTAATTAAATATTAAAAATTTTACTGTATAAATTTATAATTTAACACTTGTAACTTCATGTTTTTATAAAAACAATAGTTTTTTATAAGTATTACGTCTTTAAATATATTACACTAATCTGATCTTCTGGTAATATATTTTTAGTTGCTTTAAGGTAATCATCTGTAGGATTAACTTGATACCCTTGTCCTAACTTCCATACTCCTGATATTTTACCTTTAGTGATTTTAATGTCTACTGGCATACTACCAGGATTTTCAGTAAAAACATCTAGCAAAAGCTCTGTTGTTTTTGAGTTTATTTGATCGTGTTTAATATGCAGTTTAATCTTTTTAGCAAATCTTATCCGTGCGGCAGCTATATCTAAAATAGCATAAACTCTAACTCTAAGCGAACCAGCATATTCATCGTAATAAACCTCACCCTCTACAAGTATTATTTTATCTTTTTCTATAAAATGTTCATACTCCGCAAGTATTTTAGAAAACAACGTTATTTCTATTTCTCCTGCTTTATCGCTTATGGTTACATTAGCAAACTTTTCATTGCTTTTATTACGACCAATTCTGATATTAGTGATTATACCAGCAACAAATTGTGATTGCTTTTTTCTAGGCTCTAATTTATTGATTTTATTACTAGTAAAATTATTTAGTTCTGATTGATAACTATCTATAGGGTGACCACTAAAAAAAACTCCAAGATAACTTTTTTCTTTAGTTAATAGGTATAGCATATCTAAAGGTTTTACATTGTTGCAATCTTGTAACAAGCTATTTTTAAAGTTGTCTGATTGTTGCAAACCGCCAAATAAATCCATGGTACCCGCTTTACTATTTTGCTCTTCTTGTATTGAAGCCTTAAGAGCTTGGGGCATGTTAGTTTCTAGTATTGCTCTAGCTAATGCCGGATCATGCTGCTGTTGCTCTACAAGTACATCTAAAGCTCCAGAAAAAATTAATGCCTCCATCGATCTTTTGTTTATAGAGCTACCAACTCGAAAACAGAAGTCACAAAGATCCTTAAAATAACCATTAGCATTTCTTTCATTAATAACAGCTTCTATGGCGGCCTCTCCAAAACCTTTTATAGCACCAAGACCAAAAGTAATTTCATCATCTTTACAAGCAAAAAAATGATAATTACTTGTATTAATATTAGGAAGCTCTAGCTTTATTTTCATATTATGAATGGTTTTAACTAAAGAAACTACTTTGTCGGTGTTTTGCATATCAGAACTAATAACTGCAGCCATAAATTCAGCTGGGTAATGCGTTTTTAACCACAAAGTTTGATAGGAGATTAACCCATAAGCAGCTGAGTGAGACTTGTTAAAGCCGTATCCAGCGAATTTTTCTACTAAGTCAAAGATCTTCATAGCTAGTTCTGGATCTACTCCCTGTTTACTAGCTCCTTCACGAAACACCTCTCTTTGTTTTGCCATTTCCTCGGGTTTTTTCTTACCCATAGCACGCCTGAGCATATCAGCACCACCTAGAGTATAGCCCGCTAAAACCTGAGCAATTTGCATCACTTGCTCTTGATAGAGAATAATACCATAAGTAGGTTCTAAAATAGGTTTTAATAACTCATGCTGGTACTGCGGATCAGGATAAGAAACCACCTCGCGTTTATGTTTTCGATTAATAAAGTTTTCTACCATTCCCGATTGTAATGGTCCTGGTCTAAATAGAGCAACAAGTGCGATTATATCTTCTAAAGAATCAGGTAGTAGTTTTTTGATTAAATCTTTCATCCCCGAAGATTCAAGCTGGAAAGCTCCAGTGGTTTCACCTTTTTTTAGCTCAGCGAACACCCTGCTATCATCTAGATCAATTTTATTAATATCAACAAACGGAAGATTTTCTGTTGCTTTTTTCTTGTTGATAGCGTTAATAGCCCAATCTATAATAGTTAAGGTACGCAATCCAAGAAAGTCAAATTTTACTAATCCAACAGATTCAACATCGTTTTTATCAAATTGAGTTACCAAACCTTGTCCGTTTTCATCACAATACAAAGGAGAAAAATCTGTTATTTTGTTAGGAGCAATTACTACTCCACCGGCATGCTTACCAAAATTACGTGCTTGACCTTCAAGCTTTAAAGACATTTGCCAAATTTCACTTGCTTCGTCGTCTGTTTCTAAAAACTCACGTAGACCTTCTTCTTGTTCATGAGCTTTAGTTAAAGTCATACCTATATCTGCTGGGATCATTTTGGATATTCTATCACCCAACGAATAAGACTTTCCTTGAACCCTTGCTATATCTCTAACAACAGCCTTTGCTGCCATGGTACCAAAGGTGATTATTTGAGATACCGCCTCTCTACCATATTTTTTAGCTACATAATCGATTACTAAATCACGTTTATCCATGCAAAAATCGATATCAAAATCGGGCATCGATACCCTTTCTGGGTTTAGAAACCTCTCAAATAGGAGATCATATTTTAATGGATCTAAGTCGGTTATATATAAACAGTAAGCAACAAGCGATCCCGCACCTGAACCACGACCTGGGCCTACAGGAATATTATTTTTTTTAGCCCAACCAATAAAATCCATAACAATAAGGAAATAACCCTGAAACCCCATTTGGATAATTACATTTAGTTCGAAATCTAACCGCTTGCGGTAATCTTCTTCTGAATTTTTATCGTTATTAATAACAGAAGCTAGTCTAGAGCTAAGGCCATCGTGAGATGTTTTACGAAAAAACGAGTCTATGGTTTCGTTTTGAGGTATTGGATATTCGGGTAATACATTTTTACCCAACTCAATATTTACAGTACATCGGCGTGCTATTTCTAAAGTATTTTCTATAGCTTCTGGAATATCGGCAAATAGTTGTTGCATTTGGGTTGTAGATTTAAAATACTGCTCTTCAGAAAACAACTGTTCCCGCCTGCTATCATTTAAAATAAAGCCACCATGTATACAAGACTTTGCTTCATGAGGTATAAAATCATCGCAATCAATAAACATTACATTGTTAGTAGCTACTACAGGACAATTATGAGATTCTGCTAAATTCAAGGCGACTGCAATATATTGCTCTTCAAAATTTTTGCCTAAGCGTTGTAACTCGAGATAAAATCTATCTGGAAATAAGATCATCCATTGCCGCAATAACTGGTTTGCAAGATTATAATTATTAGAAATAATTGCTTCGCCAATATCACTATCAACCCCTCCAGACAGCATAATTAAACCATCTGATAACTCATGAAACCAAGACTGATCTACTATAGGATGTCCATCTTTCTGATTTTTTACATATGCACGCGAAATTAATTCGATTAAATTTTTATAACCGGTATTATTTATACATAATAAGACTATAGAGTATTGTTTACCTGTAGCACTATGCAAGAATACTTCTGCACCACATATTGGCTTTATACCTGATTTTATTGCTTTAGTATAAAACTTTATCAGCACACATAAATTTGATAAATCTGTTATAGCAACAGCTGGGTGTTGTTGTTTCTTACATTGCTCAACTAGCTTGTCAACAGTTACCATCCCACAAGATAACGAAAACTCAGAATGTAATCTTAGATGAATAAACTTATCCGACATATTTAGCACTCATAGTAAATCAGTTCCATAAAATTAATGAATAATACCATAATTTAGGAAATTTACTAACCAAAGTTAAGCACTTAAAATAATTTCCGAAAAACACAAACTGAACCATGTAAAAACATAAATATATCAAGTGACAACGGCTGGGAGTTTAACTCAAAAAAACAAGTGTTTGCCCATATAAAAAATAAAACAAGCCATAAGGAAGCATATAAAATGATTTCAAACAATCGTGAGAACATAGAGACACAGATAGATGATATAACTAAAAGAATAAATGAATATAAAGAACCTTTACCTTCTAAAAAATATATTAGTACAATTGATGATGTTTTATTATTAGATACAACAAAGATTGAAAACAGGACTGTTTACGATTTAGCAAATGCTTTAAACAAAGGAAGTAGTAATTTTTCCTACAACTCCGGAAAAGTAGTTAATGATAAAATATCTGAACAAGAACTACTACAGAGAAAAAACCTTGAACTTTTGGTCGCCTCAAAAATTCCTGACTCTTGGGGAGAACTGTTTATTAACTATACCATTGACATAACAGATAGTGAGGGAAACACATATAAGACGTATAGCAAGGTACTTCAGGAAAAATTTAGAATGTATGGGTTAGTAGATAACACACTAGCATCAAAAATTGCTACTGAATTAAAGCAGCGTGGAGTAAAAACCTGCCTTGAAGTTGGTGGTGGTTACGGGTGGTTATCTCTAGCTTTATCAAAGTATTTTAAAGTGACTTGTACAGACCAAAATCCACAAAAGCGAGACTTTGAGGTTTCAGCTACTATGTCAGGCTTCCCAGTAGAAAAAATAGATGCTGCTTTTGCAGCTAAAGTCTATGGACCATATTATGATGCTATTGTAGTTAGTTGGCCTCATTATGAAGACAATTGGGTTGAAAACTTAGAACATGGTAAAATCATAGTTTATATTGGAGAATCTCCTTTTGATGGTCAGAAGGCAGGTATTGATTTTTTTAAATACTTCAATATGGAAAAATATATTCCTGTCCCTGAAAACGACCTCTGCAACGCCTGTATTATAGGAACTAAAACCGATGTTCCAACTGAGCAATTCGATATGGAGACACTTTATACAAAACCTGATGTTCATAAAAAACTTAATCTTCCAAGAAATTGGCCATAAATTTATTATAATATATACACGCGGTAGCTGGAAATGCGAGTTTTCATCAAGTGATTATAAGTTTTTAGCCAAGATAGTGTTTCACTGGTTTAGCGTCGACTAAATCAAGAAATACTAATGCAGGATAAAAGCTTATATCTAATTATTATTAGTTTTTAGCAAAAGATTTTAGTTTTTCATCAGATTTTTTGCTTATAATATCATATTTATCCTGTGGCAACCCGCTAAACAAATACTTACTTCACGAGTGGCATCTTTTAATTCTTCTATGTTTGTATTTGCAGTTGCTTTCCTCTAAATTTTTATTACTATCTATACCACGAGCCAACCTAGAGCTAAAACCAATATAAGATATTTTGCGCAAACGAATCTATGATTTAGTTTTTAGCTATTGGATATTCGGGTAATATATTTTTACCTAACTCAATATCTACAGCACACAATCCCATAATTCAGGAGGTTTACTAACCCAAGTTACGCACTTAAAATAATTTCTACAAAATATAAACTGAACTATTAAAAAATATAAATATCTATATTATAGAGTTAAAAATAGGGCTTAGTTTTACAAAAACTATAATATAAATTGTAAGCTAAAAAGCGTATCTTGAATACAAGCTATCAAGTTACTAGCTACTAGGCTAAATTTAACTAAAATAAACAAGTATAAACCTTAAAAGAACTACAGTGCATATAAAATGATTTCAAACAACAGTAAAAACATAGAAACACAGATAGCTGATATAATAAATAAAAGTATAACTAAATCTCAAACACCTTTAACACCTAAAAAATACATTGGTACAATTAATACTCTGTTATCATTAAATTTAACAAAAATTAACTACAGGACCTTTGACGACTTAACAGTTAATTTAGACAAGGGAAGTAGTAATTTCTCCTACAAAAATAGTGTAGTGTTTGAACGTAAAACCTCTAAACAAGAGCTACTACAGAGAAAAAACCTTGAACTTTTGACCCATTCAAAAATCCCCTACTCTTGGGGAAAAGGAGTTAGAGAATACAGCGTTAACATAACAGACAGCGATGGAAATACATACAAAGGTTACTCCTCTATAATTCAAAGAAAATTTAGAATGTATGGGTTAGTAGATAACACACTAGTATCAAAAATTGCTACTGAATTAAAGCAGCGTGGAGTAAAAACCTGCCTTGAAGTTGGTGGTGGTTACGGGTGGTTATCTCTAGCTTTATCAAAGTATTTTAAAGTGACTTGTACAGACCAAAATCCACAAAAGCGAGACTTTGAGGTTTCAGCTACTATGTCAGGCTTCCCAGTAGAAAAAATAGATGCTGCTTTTGCAGCTAAAGTCTATGGACCATATTATGATGCTATTGTAGTTAGTTGGCCTCATTATGAAGACAATTGGGTTGAAAACTTAGAACATGGTAAAATCATAGTTTATATTGGAGAATCTCCTTTTGATGGTCAGAAGGCAGGTATTGATTTTTTTAAATACTTCAATATGGAAAAATATATTCCTGTCCCTGAAAACGACCTCTGCAACGCCTGTATTATAGGAACTAAAACCGATGTTCCAACTGAGCAATTCGATATGGAGACACTTTATACAAAACCTGATGTTCATAAAAAACTTAATCTTCCAAGAAATTGGCCATAAATTTATTATAATATATACACGCGGTAGCTGGAAATGCGAGTTTTCATCAAGTGATTATAAGTTTTTAGCCAAGATAGTGTTTCACTGGTTTAGCGTCGACTAAATCAAGAAATACTAATGCAGGATAAAAGCTTATATCTAATTATTATTAGTTTTTAGCAAAAGATTTTAGTTTTTCATCAGATTTTTTGCTTATAATATCATATTTATCCTGTGGCAACCCCTCAAACGTATATTCTATATTTACTTCACGCATAACACTTTTTAGTTCTTTTTTATTTGTAGATGCATCAATGTCTTCAATGAACTTTTTGGTAGCTTCCGTCCATTTATCATTACCACTTTTCTGCTTGCTAACTTCAGTATTTGTTTTATGGGATTTTTTCGCTACAACTGGGTCAGTTTTAGTTGTTGCTTCATTAATTTTTATATTTCTTGATGCAATATTTTTATTGGTTTTTTTTTGTTGAAGATCTGGTGAAATATATTTCTTTATTTTAGCTAAAGTTACTTTTAGTTTTTTTCCTAAACCTGAAAAATGACCTACTTTTTTAAATTCTGCTTTTTGACTATCTTGAGGTATAACGCTATTAGTTACTTTCATATATAAGCCTTAAAAGAAAAATATAGTTTTTATTGATACTTTTATCGACTTTTTTATGTAACTACTGACACTTAAATAAACATCACAATAAACAATTAACTATTATTATTTGTTTTTTTATTTTTTTAGTTTAGAATATACTCCACCTAAGAAATATAATTTGTAACGGGATTAAAAATGATTTTAAAAACAATAAACATATTAACTTTACGCTTAACTAAAAATCTTTTAACCTTTATAAGCTTAGCACTAACACTGTCTACTTTTGCTAGAGATATTCCTCCACATATATTAAAAGAGCGTTATTTTGATGTGAAATACGATATTAATTACGACGACCTCGGTTATAATAGCTCAAATGATGAAAACGAAACTAATTTATTGGAACCATCTACCACTATAACTGAAGATGAAGTCAGTGCAACATTAGTATCTCCAACCTTTGACACTGAAAATGTTTTTTTCCCAAGCGACTCCAACGATAGCGATGGAGAATTTATTTTTGGCGAAGATGATCAACTAGATTATCCAGTGTTTGCTGACGACAATGATCTTTTATCTAAAGAAGCACTTATAAACCATGAAACAGAAGATGAGAGTTATATTTACAATGACCAAGCCCCCAACGAAAACTTTAAGAGTCATTCCCCCTCAAATGATAGTACAAATAATCTGTTTGTTTTAAATCCAGACTCATATACATCAACAGAAACAGAGCTAGAGTTAGAGCTTGATTAATTTTAACAATCTCAACTAAAAAAATAATTTATTTCAACTATTACTTTTTAAGTGGTCTAAAATATAGCTAGTTTTAGGTCTCTTACTGTGCCATAAATAAAATTGTAGCGCAGCTTGCTCTACTAGCATACCCAACCCATCAAAAGCAGGGGTGTTATTTTTAGTTAACAAACCACATATATTATTAATTTGTGTAGTGTACCCTAAGTTGTAGTAGGTGCAGTTATAAGAAATGATTTTATTTATTGTAGCAATATCATCGGTAGGTACACGACAGTCAACCACCAAATCTATCTTCTGTTTTGATTGTTCTGTAAAATGGGTAACCTTATTGTTATCTAAACGCAAATTTTTAATTAATTGGAAAATTTTATGTTGCGTTCTATTTGATATTAAAATAGCTTTAGGTTTTTCAGCTAATAAAAATTTAATTATATTGAAAACTACACCACCACAACCTAGTATTAATAAGATTTTATTACTTATATCTAAATTGTTATTTGTTTTTAAATCAGTTAGTAAACCATTGCCGTCTGTATTTTCTACTTGTAACACATTGTTATTATTTTTCCAGAGTGTATTGCCTGATTTAGAGCTTAAAGCATTTACATGCTTGTATTTTGCTAACTCATAAGCTTGCTGCTTAAAAGGAGAAGTAACACTAAGACCAACCCCACCAGTAGCAAAAAAAGCAAATACCTTATTAGTAAAATCTTGGTTATCTACAGCTTCTATAATTTGATAATCTAATTTAATATTAAACTGTTTAGCAAACTGCTGGTGAATAATAGGCGATAAACTATGTTGTATCCCTCTACCAATTACTGCAAATTTTTGCACAACACAACTGCCTCATTAAACCCAGTCTTGGGCATATAAATAGTCATCATACAATTGTTTTTCTAAGCTATTATGTTCTGGGTGCCAATTATATTTCCACTTAGTTTGTGGCGGTAATGACATTAAAATAGACTCTACTCTACCACCACTTTGTAATCCGAATAAAGTACCACGATCATAAACAAGGTTAAATTCTGCGTAGCGTCCTCGACGATACTCCTGAAAATCTTTTTGCTTAGCGGTAAATGGAGTTTCATGTCTTTTATTTACTATTGGTAAATACGCCTCTATATAGCTATCACCTATAGATTTTACCAACTCAAAACACTTGTTAATACTCCATCTGTTTAAGTCATCAAAAAACAAACCACCTATTCCCCGTGGTTCGTTACGATGCTTAATAAAGAAATAATCATCACACCATTTTTTAAATTCAGGATAAACACCTTCCCCAAAAGGATCGCAAGCTTGTTTAGCAACTCGATGCCAATGCTGGCAATCTTCTGCAAATGCATAACAAGGAGTTAAATCATAACCACCACCAAACCACCACACAGTAGTTCCATCTTGTTGTTTAGTACTGATAAATCTTACATTTGCATGTGATATAGGCACAAAAGGATTACGCGGATGCATAACTAAAGATACACCTAGTGCTTCAAATTTAGCGCCAGATAAATTTTGACGATTAGCAGTAGAACTTAATGGTAAATTATTACCTGTTATATGTGAAAAATTTACACCGCCTTTTTCAAATATTTTACCTTCTTCTATAACTCTAGAACATCCACCACCCGTACCATTATTGTACTGCCATAAATCTTGTTTAAACTTGGTGCTAGAATCTATTTGTTCAAACGCTGAACAAATATCATTCTGTAAAGAAATAAAATAATCTTTAATTTGTTTTATTAAATCCTGGCGCATAATATTCTAAACTCTAATTAAACTAACTATTTCTAATGACTTTACCTGTAGTTAAATCACGTATTGAGCAAGGTCGAGTGCTACCGCCTAATTTTCCATTTAAAATACCGCTGATTTTATCTGCAAAAACAGCATCTACCTGTTGGTAAGTTAAACATGGTGGCTGACCTGAAAGATTGGCAGAAGTAGATATTATTGGATGACCTACAGCACTACATAACTCCTGAATAACAGGGTGATTACTAACTCTAATAGCTATACCCACATGCTCACCTCTTACAATACTAGGAAACCACGACTGTGAATCTGGAATAATCCAATTATAAGGCCCCGGCCATGTTTGCTGTAATTGTTGTAATTTACTTTGTGATAGTCCTGTGCATAATTTAATAACTTGATTTATTGAAGAAGCGACAACTACAAATCCTTTAGAAGAGCTACGTTGCTTTATTTCAAGCAATCTTGTTACCGCACTTGTATTCCATGGATCACATCCTAACCCCCAAACTGCTTCTGTAGGGTAAGCAATAATCCCTCCAGATTTGACCGCCATTGTTGCTTGCTGTATATCCATACTAGGTACTAGCTAATGTTTTTTGTAGGTTGGCATCTTTAGCGATAACTTTCTCAGCTTGCTGTTTACGATCTTCAATCAACATATTATAAATAGAGCTATCTGTAGACGCCATTATTTGAGCGGCCAAGTATCCAGCATTTACCGCCCCAGCTTTACCTATAGCTACAGTTGCCACAGGGATACCGCCCGGCATTTGCGATGTAGACAATAGGGCATCCATGCCATTTAAAGCACCTGCATCTATAGGAACTCCAATTACAGGCTTAACCGTTAACGAAGCAACAACACCTGCTAAATGCGCAGCCATACCTGCACAGGCAATAAAAACAGCAACTCCACGGTTAACAGCACCATGCACGTACTCATGCGTAGCATCAGGCGTTCTATGTGCAGAATGTATTTTTACTTCATACTTGATATTAAATTTTTTTAAAATATCTGTAGCGGCACTCACTTTAGGCAGGTCTGAGTCTGAACCCATAATAATAGATACAAATGGACTACTCATAATATAATCTCTCTTTATTTATTAAGATAAACCGCATAATAGCAAATTAATAATCTTATTTGCAATAATTTTTTAAAAACATTCATTATTTGTTTTAAAGCTATAAATAATTACTATCAGCAATGACAGAATAGGAAAAGAAGAAATGAAATTATAGATTAAAGGGATTAAAAATATAAATATATAGAACCTTATTACTAAAAGTTAATCTAAAGGCTATAAATCAATATTTTTTATAGGAAATTCTTATGCTTGCTACAATAAACTCATTAGCTAACACTGAAAACACACATATGTCCCAAGAAAATAAAAACAACATTAGCTGTGTACCTATGACTGTTAGTCAGTACTTAATAGCAGAAGGTTGCAATTACTCCATACAGGACCCAGACTTGCAGAACCCAGACTTGGCTTCTTGGTCGGTTGTCAACATAGAAGATAATAATTCTATAATTGGTTACCACAATGAATATAGCACAACACCAGATACTAATTACGAAGCAATAGTTAATAAAGCACAAGCTGAGTTAGAAGATGCACTATTTGCTAAAGATCAAACTATTACAAAACAAACAATTTTCTCATTAATAAATAATCAAATGTACCCACTTTTATTTATTGATATATTAAATAACTTACTAATTCAAAATAAAGCAACTTACCTTAAAACTCTGTTTTTTGATCATACAATCTATAACGAAAATATATTAAATTATTTATTACAAGATCAATTAAATAGCGAACAAAATATAGACCTAATAAAACAGTTAGCCACTGCAGGAGCAAGTGTAACAATTGAATATATTGAATTATTACTAAATTTAAGTGACAAAAACTTTATAAACCAGCAACTAAATTTGCTATATTGCTCAAATCTATTACATAACGTATTAAATGAAGCTGTAGATCAAGACAGACTAGATACTGCTACAAATATTTATTATATACACAACTTTTGCACTATAAAATTACTTAACTATCTATTAGAAGATTTATTTACTAATAAGTTTGATTTAATATCATTCAAAAGATTAATTTATGATGGAGCTACTATTAAAACATCTACAATGCAAAGACTTATTGCATCTGAAGATACAAACAAAATAAATAATATATTAACCTTATTAACTAATCATAGCTTATTTTATACAACTTTAACTTTTATGTTAGCTGCATCGTTTAAGCAAAAAAACATATCCATAGAACAAATGTTAAGAAAAAGCTATCGTATTTCATCTAACTCTCTACTACTAAACAGTCTTCAAGACATTACTAATATAGATTTTATCAATAGATTAATAACGTTAGGGGCATCCATAACAAAGGATAAAATATATAAGGTTCTAACTAAATATTCTCAAGAATTAAATGATAGTCACTTTTTTTTAGATCTTTATCTTCAAATAAAACAGATAAACTTCAATAAAGAAATTAAAAAAACTATAAAACGTTTCTTGATTTGTGAATTAGAAAAAACTAGAAATATAAAAATTGCAGCTACCGCCTCAAACATAATAAGGTTACTTTATGATAAGCACTCTTTTTATACTATAAAATCACTTAACTATCTTTTAGAGAGTTTATTTATTAATAAGTTTAATTTAAAACTATTTGATAAATTAATTGATGACGGTGCTACTGTTCAAACCTCAACACTGCAAAAACTTGTTGCCTCTGAAAGTACAAACGAAATAAAGAATATCATAACTTTGTTAGATAATAATAAACGATCTAAAGAACTATTAACTTCTATATTAAATATTGCTATTGATCAAAATAAAATATCAATAGTAAAAATGCTTAATAAATACTATAACATCTATACAACTACTTTTTTAAATTATCTACTACTAAATAGTCTTCAGGATATTACTAATATAGATGTCATTAATGAGTTAATAGAGTTTGGAGCAACTATAACAAATAAAGAAATATGTGAATTTTTAACTGTTTATACACAGCAGTTAACTGATAACCAGTTTTTAGATTTTTACCTCAAACTAGAACAAATAAACTTCAGCAAAGAAAATAAAGAAGATATAAAATTTTTCTGGCAAAGGAGATTAAAACAAAAATATCATATAGCAGTATCAGGAAACACCTTAAACATAGTAAGATCACTTTACCTTGAACATGGCTTTATTACTCAAACATCCCTCAACTATATATTAACATACGAAACCAGCTCTGAAGTACGTTATTCTGCTGAAATACTATTTGAACAAAAGTATAAATATAAAAGCACGCTAGAAGATATTGCCAATAATCTTTAATAATTAACAGATCTCTAGGTTACTTTATTTTTGTAAGGATTAAGGGGTAGATTAAAACCTAAAACTGTAGATTTATACATGTGACAATTAGAAATACAGGTTTTCAGTAAATGATTATAAGTTTTTAGCTAATGTAGTATATTTCGCAGTTTATACAGATTTTACCTGAAGATTCATCTTTTCAGCAAGTAAATTTTGGTTTATTAAACAAGGCACCTGCTTTAGCTATTTATATTCGTACTAAAATAAAAAGTAGTAACACAGTTTAAAAGCTAAAAATACTTGCCCTCTGGGAGTTATTAAAAATGTCTACTTCATCGTTAAAATACTTTGAAATGCACTTGCATTCGGGCAGTATTTTGCCTCGAATTAAACCATTTTACTTAGCCCTGAAACCTAG
>CAKNAD010000039.1 GCA_929200515.1 Candidatus Gorgonimonas leptogorgiae
GCAGTATTGCCATAATTATTTTTTAGATTAAATTTCTTTTCGTTATAATTATATTTAATAAATAAATTAATAAATTGTGGTCTATCATTTAGCGCTGCTATCATTAAAGCATTAAAACCATCATTTTTTTGTTCGTATATAAGATTACTACTAGATTTTGCTAATAACTCTAGAGAATTCTTGTTAGCACCATATCTAGCGAGAAACATTAAACTGTTCCAGCCCTCTTTATTTTTCGATGCGACCATAGATGGAGTTGACTTTAATATTATATCTTCAAGATAATCACTTTGCATTTGAATTGCTAAGCATAGAGCGTTATTTCCATATGTATAATCCTTTTGAGATAATATTGTTTCATTTGTTTTTTCAAGCAAAAGTTTTACACAACCATTATTTTTGTTTACAATTGCAAGCATTAAACTATTTAGTCCATATTTATTAACCTCTGCTAATGTTTCTACAGGTGCTTTTTCAATTAATTCTCTTAAACATGATAAATTACCTTTTCTTGCAGCTAGCATAATAGCAGTACTGCCATCGTTGTTCTTGATATTAAGAATATTTTGATCACAACATAATAATAACTTAGCACTAGTAATATCATTTATAGATACTGCAAGCATTAATGGAGTTAATCCACTGTTATTTTTCACAGCAAATAGCTTTAATAGTAACCTAGTTGATATTTTTTTTACTATTTCTTCAAGTGCTTTTATATCCGCATTAGTAATCATATGGTGCAATATATTGTTATTATTATTATCAGTAATATTTAGTTCAATATATTCTAGTAAAAAATTATTAATTAATAAATATTTATTTTCATTAAGTAAAATACACAACGCTTGACGTTGATTATTTTCAGGCAAACAGTTTAAAAAATTAAACTTTAGTTTTGAATTAAATAATTGTTTTAGTAATTTCCAATTATGTTTAATAAAACAAGAATAAACAGCATCTATAAAAACTGGTGTCTCATAATATTGAGTTATTTTATCAATATTATCATAATCTAAATTAATAATAATATTATATATTTTTTTAGCTGATAGTTTTATTAGAATAGAAGATATATTTACATTATTTTTGATTAGATTATTTATAATTTGATTCTCCATAATATTATTTTGTATAAAAGTTAAGCATATATATTTTTTTTGATCTTTTACTGATTTTACACAAGGTTCTGTTATGACAGATAAAATATTGTTTTTTATTCGATCGTTTTCTGCAATTTCCTTGTTAAATTGATTACATATAATTTCACTATATGTGCTATTAAAAAACAAATCAATAACATTTGTTTTAGTAAAAAAGCTATATAATTCTTCTAAAGAAATATATTGAGATAATGCTTGCATAAACATTGCAATGTAAACAGATAATTCTATCTCTTTTGGTTCTATGTCTTGTATATGCTTTAATTGTAAGGGTATTTTTTCTGTATTATCTTTTAAAACATAAAAATAACCACAATTAACATTGCAAATATTTAAATTATTATCTATTGGAATTATATTACTAGAGGTTGAAATTTTTTTGAAACAAGTAGACGAAGTATCTAAGTGTCTCGCTACTAAAAAATGTAATAGATCTTCTATATTTACCATAAATACATTATATGATTCTTCTTTTTCAATAAAGATATCGCTAATCTTAAGGTTATCATCAGTGTTTGCTATTCCTAAATAATTATTTACTAAATCAAGGAAAGATCCTTCTAGAGAAGAAATTTCAATATCGGTTAAATCTTCAATGCTATCACTGTTAAACCATTGTTCTTTATTTAATTTAGTTAACAATTCTTTAAATAAAACATATAATTCTCCAGCTATATATTTGCAGATATTAAATTTTGATAATAAAAGTTTTATTTTTTCTAGAAATTTATCTTGTATGCTGGTATCTATATAAACTTTATTGGTTATAATTTTTTGTAAACTATACTGTTCAGCAATTAAATTAAAAAAATAATTTTGAGTATGTATATTAATTCTTTGGTTTTGCTCTATAATAAATTCACTAACTATTGCTTGTATTAATACTTTTATTTTAGTTTTAATTCGTTTAGAGAAATCATTGCTAGATATATATTCTATATGATTACTGATAATTTCTATTTTAGAATTAAATCCATCTAAGCAAATACCATTTAAACAGTCTTGCAATCCAGCACATATAATAGCAGTTTTATTATTATTTATCTGTTTACTTTTACAATTAGCAAGATAACTATTAATACTATAAATAGCTTTTCTAATTTTTTTATAGCTATAAAACAACACCTTATCAGTGGTAGCATACTGTTGTTCTTCATGAAAATTAATCTGATTTATAGAAGAGTGCATTAATGTACTGCCATCTAAGCCAGTAAAAGAATAATATAATTTTTTTAGTTCATACATATAATCTATATATTGTTTTTTAATGTCATTAAAATATTTATATGAACGTAGTTGTTCGAAATTATTTATATTTTCAGGTATTTCTATATACGAGCAGTCTCGTAAATTAGGGGTATCAGGTTCTACTTTATTAAGTAATCCAGGAGATAAATCTGCTGGAAGAATATTAGTTATCATTATTTTTAACCTTTTAAGATAATATTATATTTATCATCTATTTTGAATATCAGCTATGTTAATTATTATTTAAAATAACACACTAGAAAATTTTAGTTTATTATAGGATTATTCTTTATTAATTCACAACTCAAGTTATCTACTTTACAAAAGCATTGTTTGTTATTATTATATAGATTGATAGCTTAAGTATATACAAGTGGCAGTTGGAAATGCGGGTTTTAAACTGCCACCTGTATATTATTGCTTATCATGCATGCGATGTAAATCTATATCTTTAGCACTTTCTCCAGCCTTCGGATCATTAAAAATTTGATAATCTATCTCACCTTCAGAGTGGGCGACAACACAAGCAGTCATACAATCACCAGTAACATTAACTGATGTTCTTACCATATCTAAAAGTCTATCAACGCTCAATATTAAAGCTATACCTTCAACTGGCAATCCAACTTTTTGCAAAACCATCGCCAGCATAACGATGCCTACACTTGGAATCCCTGCGGTACCTATAGATGCTACAGTAGCTAGGGAAACAACTAATAAATAATCATGTATAGTTAAAGGGATATTATATGCTTGAGATATAAATACAGTTGCAATACCCTGCATTATAGCCGTTCCATCCATATTTATAGTGCTACCTAGTGGTATAGTAAACGCAGCAATTTTTTTAGAAACCCCACAGCGGTTAGTAACTGTATCCATTGTAACAGGGATTGTAGCATTGCTTGAAGATGTTGTAAAAGAAAATATTAGCATTTCTTTCATTTTTTTAAAAAATAAAACTGGGGTTACTTTTGTAAATAGTTTCAATAAAATACCATAAGTAATAAGCATTTGAAAAATTAGCACCCCTAAAACTACCAAGAAATAAACTAATAAATTACTTATTGCTGATATCTGTATCGTTTTGAATATATTAGCCATGAGGCAAAAAATACCATAAGGTGCAAGCAACATGATGCAATCTACAAGTTTAGCCACAATTGCATTTAAAGATTCAAACAAATTAACTACAGCTTTAGCCTTTTTGCCAGCAAGACCTATAGCAATACCAAGAAATATGGCAAATATTATTATCTGAATAGAATCACCATTTGCCATTGCTGCAATTGGATTTGTTGGTATAATTGAAGATATTATTTCTGTTATTGGTTTACTTTCTGGTAATTTGTATAAAGAAACTGACTCTAAATTAGCACCTCTACCAGGGCCAATTATAACAGCAACTACAATTCCAATAGTTACAGCAATAACAGTAGTTATTAAATAAATACCTAAGGTTTTAGCAGCAACCCTGCCTAAAACAATAACATCAGTTAGTGATAGCGTCCCATGCACTATAGATACAAAAACAACAGGAATAACAAGCATTTGCAATGCATTCATAAATAAATTTGAACCTATATTAACAACTATAAATAGATTGTTAGCTAGACTAGCGTCAGGTCCATTTAAAAAATATTTTAGCACTAATCCTGTAAAACCACCTAGAAATATACCTAACATAATTTTAGTAGTTAAAGATAGTTTTAAATTTTTTTTTGACATAAAGATCTCTTATTTATTTCAACTTAATTGTACTAAAAAATATCCTATAATTTATAGATAACAGACTTATATCCTTACTGTAGTATACTCCATATAACACATTCTATTTTTACTCAACGATTAATAGTAACATAGATTTATATCTAAGCAATTATAGTTATAATTTCATGTGTTGAGTAATTGAGTAATTGAGTAATGTTAAAGTAACTTATAATATCGAGGTGTTGTATATGAAATTTTACCGAAATAAGCTATTAAGTTTTAATTTGATATCTGTATTAGCTATACTAATAACTCATAGCTCTATAGTATATGCTGAAAGTTTCGTAGATATGCTTTTTGATAGTATAGGCGAATCTTTTGGTATAAATATAGATAAAATAGATAAGTCTTATAATAACGTTACCATCAGCAATAGTATTATTAACAAGTTAACAAAAAATATTTACTATAAAAACAATAGCATTGTATCAAACAATATAGCAAATTTAGCTGAGGAACAACACCAGTCTGATGTTTCCGCTAATTTTCACCAACAAATAACTACCGCTAAATATAACAAAGCTACTAAAGATTATTCAAAAATAACACACAATATAGGAAATATTAATATCGATACTAATTTTGGAAGTATGATTAATTTTGGTGGTGGTTATGGTTTTGCTAATACAAAATCAAATATATATGAACGTAAAACTAAAAAACATCTTGGTTCAGATAAAATAACAACACACATTGCCATGTTATATGGCTATAATGATTTTTCAATTATTAATACTAACATTACCTTAATGGGAGCTACTAGTAAGCATAATATTAATTCCGATTTTATTAAAAACAAGAATTATAATTCGCATTTTTTTAGTGCTAACTTAAACAGTGAATTAAACGCTAATTTATTGTTATTTAGTCTTCATTTTTTATGCAATTTAGGTTTATCCAAGGTATATTCTGCTAAAGCTGATATTAATAACACCCCTATACCAAAAACAGCTAACAACTTATTTAATTTTGGTTTATCGTTTACTACAAGTAGTAAGTTAGATATAAAACTAATGGCATTAGCTTATAGGCTTAGTTTAGGTTATCAATTTATTCATATTAGAGGCGATATTGTAGGCTTAAATAAATTTTTTCTACCAGCTACATCAAAGGTTGATATTAAACAATCACCACCGTTAATGCATAATTTAATAGCTGAAATTAATTTATCTTTACAAATTTATGATTATTTACAAATTGCTGGAGATCTTAATTATATTTATGGCAATAAAACCGATGAGTTTGGTTTTGGTGTAACATTTAGTTACCTGTTTTAACATAATTATGATTGATATTGAAAACAAATAAGTAAAGATGTATATTGCTATTAGTAAATTTACCAAGAGGAATATACATTGATTGACAGAATTCAAGGAACTATACTTGAAAAACAACCTCCTGCATTAGTTATAGTTGCAGCAAATATTGGTTATGAAGTAATTTGTCCAATGTCAGTATTTTATAATTTACCAGACATAAACACGACTATAACATTGTTTACTCATTTTGTTGTACGTGAAGATGCTCAACTGTTATATGGTTTTACCACTAAAGAAGAAAGACAAATATTTCGTAAAATAATTGGTGTCAATGGCATAGGTCCTAAAATAGCACTTGCTATTTTATCGACAATTAATATTACTGATTTTATTAATTGTATTAAGAACCAAGAAGTAAATCTATTAACTAAAGTTCCAGGTATCGGTAAAAAAACGGCAGAAAGATTATTAATGGAATTAAAAGATAAAATTGTTAAATTTATTAATGTTAACGAGCAAACAACAACCACAAAAACTACAACAAGTTATGATGATAATAGCTTCATTATTAGTGAAGCCTTGCAAGCATTAGTTAGTTTAGGTTATAAAAAGCAAGAAGCCGAAAAAATCGTGACACAATTTAATTACCTAAAAGATTACAATTCTACTGAAGCATTAATTAGGCTAGCTTTAAAATCGGGGAGCTTACTCTGAGTTTTCAACTATAGGTTGATTATTCTTTTTAACTATAGCTCCTATTACCAGACCTAGCTCAAACAGTAACCACATAGGCACAGCTAATAAAGTTTGAGAAATTACATCTGGTGGTGTTAATAACATTCCTAATACAAAACATAGTATAACAACATATGAGCGTATAGCTTTAAACTTTGCTATAGAAACTATATCAGTAATTATTAACACAATAATCAATATAGGAATTTCAAAACTTATACCAAAAGCAAAAAATAATTTTAAGCTAAAATCAAGATAGCTGTTTATATCGGTCATTATTTGTACTGTACTTGGACCTACGGTAGTAAAAAACAAAAATAATATCGGAAACACCACAAAATAAGCAAACATAATACCACAATAGAATAATAAACTACTTGTTATAATTAGAGTTAAGGCTATACGCTTTTCATGCTGGTATAATCCGGGAGCAATAAATTTCCATAGCTGATGTAACCAATAAGGAATTGTAATAAAAAATGCTACAATTAATGTGAGTTTAAACGGAGCTAAAAATGGAGATGCCACACTAGTAGCAATCATGGCACTACCAGCAGGTAACTGACTATAAAGTGGTAACGCAAATAATTGGTAAATTTCATTGGCAAACATAACTAAACCGCAAAATGCAATAAAAGTTACCAATAATGATTTTAATAATCTACTGCGAATTTCAAGTAAGTTATCAACTAAAGAAAAGTTTGAGTTTTGTTTAAACATTGTTAGCTACGGTTTTGATCGTTATCTTTTAAATTATTGCTAGAATTTTGCTCGTTCTTTTGCATATTGCGCATAACTTGTTCGTTGTATATATCTAATTTTATATTGTCGGTATCAAACTCTTTGTTTACTTTATCAGAGATATTTTGCATAAAATTACGTAATTTATAAGTACACAAAATAAAAAACTTAATTGCAGCAGGTAATTTTTTTGGTCCTAATACCAATAAAGCAACTAAACAAGTAACTATTAATTCAGCGAAGCCAATATCAAACACTATTATTCCAAAATCTAGTTAATGTATGCCTATGGTGTATCTTTAGATGGTGGTTTAGGCTCATTTTTATTAGCTGTTGCGGCTTCAGATGCTTGTTCGGGCTCTTCATGCAAACCACGTTTAAAAGCTTTAACCGCCACGCCAATATCTTCACCTAAATGACGTAATTTTTTTGAACCAAATACAATAGTTACAATTAAAAATACAATTAGCAATTGCCAAATACTTATACCAGATAACCCCATTTTTATTCCTTAATAAAAAAATTAGATACAATAAAATCTAGCGCCTTATTAATAAACCAGAACCTATTATAATACATCCCATAGCACTTGCAATTAATAAAAAATCTGATGATATTGGTATTACTTGATTCCAAACTACTCCGCCAACGGCAATACACAATAATCCTTGTAGCTTGGATACTTTATTAGATTTTTTACTACGCTGTTGCTGTTCTAAAAAATATTGTTTTATCTTGTTAAAATCAGCAATAGATGCATTAATTTTTTGTGCTAGCACTGGAGCACTTAAAATAAGATTTGCCCCTTGTTGCCGTAATTGTTTTCGTAATACAGACAAGCTAAGTTTTTGCTGAATCCATTCTTCTAAATAAGGCAATGCAGTATCCCACAAATTTAAATCAGGGCATAGTTGCCTGCCAAGACCTTCAATATTTAATAGAGTTTTTTCTAATAGTATTAATTGTGGCTGAACTTCCATGTTAAATCTTCGAGCTACTTGAAATAATCTAACCAATAATAACCCAAAAGAAATTTCACTTAATGGTTTTCCAAAAATTGGTTCGCATACGGTTCTAATAGCTGTTTCTAAATCACTAACTGAGGTAGTTAATGGCACCCATCCGGACTGTATATGTAGTTCGGCAACTTTACGGTAATCACGTTTAAAAAACGCTAATAAATTACTAGCAAGATAGTATTTATCTTCAGGCTCTAACGAACCAACTATGCCAAAATCAAGTCCTAAATATTTAGGATCTTCGGGATTGCTTATATCTAGCCAAATATTACCAGGATGCATATCTGCATGAAAAAAACTATCACGAAATACTTGGGTAAAAAATATTTCCACCCCACGCTCTGCTACTTTTTGCATATTTACATTATTTGCTTGTAAAGTAGTTATATCTGTTACTGGCACCCCATAGATTCTTTCCATCACTAAAACTGATTCGGTGCAATATTCCCAATAAATTTGAGGAATATATAAAATTGGGGATGCACGAAAATTATGCTTTAATTGTGCAGCATTAGCAGCTTCACGTAATAGATTTAGTTCATCAAGAATAGTTTGCTGATAATCAGTCACAACTTTAGTTAAGTGTAATTTTTTAGTTTCAGGAAATAGAAAAGTAAATATTTTAGCACAAAATAACATAACATTGATATCTTGTAGTATAATTTTTTTTATATTAGGTCTAATAACTTTAACTACTACATCTTCTCCTGTATGCAATTTTGCCGCATGCACCTGTGCTACTGAAGCTGATGCTAGTGGTTGTATTTCGAACTCAGAAAAAATCTCTAAAATTGTTGTTGATGCTGACTTAGCAGCACCTGTAGACAAATTGTTTACAATTATTTGCACAGCATCAGCGGATACAAACGGAGGGACTTTATCTTGTAATTTAGATAACTCAGAACTAATATCATCTGGTAGCAAATCTTTTCTAGTGGATAGTATTTGTCCAAATTTTACAAACACAGGACCAAGGTCTTCCATAAATCTACGGATTCTAACTCCTCTAGAAAACTTATTAACAACAAAATGACGCCATGGTAATAATATTGCAAGTAATAATTTTTTCTTCCAAGAAAGATCATCTGGGTTAATCAGATTATCTAGACGATAGCGTATAAAAGTTATGATAATAACCATTAAACGAATTAAGGGCATTTTACATGTACCAAGTTATTTATAGAGACACTTTCAAGTAAAAGCTAGCTACACTGTTTACTTAAATGTGTACTATTTATAATAAATTACAGCTAATTAATGCTGAAGGTAAATAGCAACTTATTCACTGCAAAAAAATTAAAATGTAGTAGTGGGGCAATTGTAGCAACTATAATGTATTTATTAAAGCGTATTTAAATAAAAAAACACAAAAAACAAAAATTACTATTAAAGATCAGGTCAATTTTGCAAGTAGATGAATCCCTTTTAAGTTATTAAAATTTAATAGCTTAACTTATCTTAAAGTATTAGCTAATAAAGTAATAAAATTTAACTATTCTAAATAGTAAGATAACTGAAAATTAGTAGCTTGAACAAAATTTATCTTATTAAACTATAATTGTATTGCAAATATTAAATATTTAGTAAGGAAAAACCTAAATGCCAGAACTTGATAGAGACTCTAGTAATGTAAACAGAACCGGTATAAACCACCAAAGTGATCTTCCACAACATGAATTAAATAATGAAGAAAAGCCTGAAGGGGTATCTCGGGGAAGGAATGTTTATGAATCTGAAGATTCAAAAAGATTAATAGAAAAGGAGACACAGGGTAAAATTCCTGTTATTGAAGAAAAAAGAGATGTCACTGTAGCAGAAACAGCTAAATCCCAAAAAATAAATGCCTATATAGATAAAATCACAGATATTAGCAAGCGTAGTACATTGGATGTAACAAGTCTTATCGATATTATCCGTGAAAATCGCTTATTGCTAGCTACTTTATCTCTTGCACTTCTCATAACCATAGCTCTGGTTGTAGTTTGCTTTGCGGCTTCGATTGTTCTATGTGTGGTTATTGTAGTTATACTTAATGTTGTACTGAAATCTTTACTTGATTCTCACATTGACAACAAACATGCAACTTTATCGATAATAAAAGACTTTGCTACAAATCTACTAGAAGAATATCCCGAGGATAATTATCAACAGGCATTAGATAGATTAGAGGAACTTACAACGTCAAGAGAGTTTTATCAGAAAGTTAAGATGTTTAGAATAGAATTACAAAATGTAAGTAAGCATCTATCTGTATATCATAACGATGAAGCGGCAATTAAACAGACACAAGAACTGTTAACCTTTATGTTTGATTTTATCAAGCAAGACTTACCTGAAGATAAAAAAACAACATTCACAAAAATTAAAAAACAATATTTAACAAAATTCTTGAATAATAGAGAAATAGGTAAAAAATTCTTAGATAGCATTTCTTGTATAAACTCTACTAAAGAGAAACAATTAAATCTATTAACAGCCACAGAATCAGAGAAGCCCAGATCAGAATTTTTGCAGGATGCTTTTTATGCAGGAATTGAAGCATATTTACATAAAGATCAAGAAACTAATCTATTACTTTAGCCCCTTTTAGGAAAAAATACACTTAAGAATACACAAGCAGATCATAATCCTAAAATGACGAAATAACCCTATAAAAGATAACTAAGCTATATTAGCAAACTCAAAAAATAAAAATTATCAGCTGAAACTATAACTATATTATAACTCTTAAATATTTAGTAAGGATAAGCACAATGTCAAATCATCTTAGCAACGATAGAAAAGTAGGCGTAGCTGATACAAGACAACAAAATGATCTTCAACAATCAGAATCAAGTGAGATAGAAGAACCTAAAGGAAAACATGAGGGAAAGGATGTTTCTAAGGAAGAAGTTCAACAAAGAATACCGCAGGATCATTCAACTTCTTCCTATGCAGGACATAAAAGGGATGTGTCTATAATAGAAGATACAACCAAAGAACAAAAAATAAATGACTTTATAGATAAAATGGCAGATATTAATATTCATGGTGAAGATACAAGCTTTATAAAGCAAGCTAGCGCTGCTACTTTATTGTCATTTTCGCTAGCTGCTATAGTTTGCTTAGCAGTAGCTCTTGCTCTAACTTTTGTGTGGCCTTTAGTTGTTCCACTCGCAGTTGCTGTAGTTTTATCTGGTATTTTAATTAAATATTTATCTAACGATGACACTAACAATCAGCAAGCAGCTATATTAATAGTAATAGACTTTGCTGTAAATATAATAGAAGATTATCCTAATGAAAACTATCAACAGGCATTAAATAAGTTAGAGGAACTTGCAGCTTCAAAAGAATTTTATAAGCAAGTTAAGATATTTAGAGATAGTTTACAAAATGTCAGTGACCATGAAGATATAGGTTATAAAGATGGAGAGTTAATTAAACAGACACAAGCAATGTTAACTTTCATGTTTGATTTTATCAAGCAGGGTGTACCTGAAGATAAAAAAACAGCTTTTACAGAAATAAAAAGAAAATATTTAAAAGAAATATTGAATAATAGAGGTATAGGCGAAAAATTCTTAGATGGTATGTCGCTTAAAAACTTTAATAAAAAAAAACCAATAAATGTATTAGCCATATTAAGAGAGTTAGAGGATCCAAAGGTTTTGCAGGATGCCTTTTATATGGGAATTGAAGCATATTTACATAAAGATCAAGAAACTAATCTATTATCTTAGCCCCATTAGAAAAAGATACACTTAAGAATACACAGGAAGATCATAATCCCTAAAATAATGAAATAACCCTATAAAAGATAACTAAGCTATATTAGCAAACTCAAAAAATAAAAATCATCTGTTTAAACTATAATTATATTAATTATATTATAAAATGTTTCGTTAGGGAGAAGGTAAATGCCACACTTTGATGATGATTTTAGTAGAGTAAGCAGGACTAGCATAAATCAACAAAAAGACCCTCAACAAGAATCAACTGAAAAAAAAACTCCTAAGGGTACATCTGAGGGAAGGAGTGTTTCTGAAACTAAAGAACTAGACAGAGCGACACAGGACGAACTGAATTATACTGAAATAGTGAGAAACAGAGTTGTCACTAAAAAAGAGGAAGCCACTTTTGAAAAAACAGATGACTTTATAGATAAAATTGCAGATATTAGTATGCGTAATACTGATATAAAATTTATAAAGCAAGCTAGCGCTTCTACTTTATTGTCATTTTCGCTAGCTGCTATTGCTTGCTTAGGAGTGGCTATTGCTCTAACTTTATTATGGCCTTTAGTTGTTCCACTTGCAGTAGCTGTAGTTTTATCTGGTATTTTAATTACATATTTAGCTAGCTCTAACACTAAAAACAAACAAGAAGCTTTATTGATAATAACAGACTTTGCTGTAAATCTAATACAAGAATTTCCCGATGATAACTATCAGCATGTATTAGATAGGTTAGAGCAACTTGCAACTTCAAAAGAGTTTTCTCAGCAAGTTAAGCTATTTAAACAACAGTTAAAAAATGTAAATGAGCATGAAAGTTCATCTGATAGCGATTTAGAGTTAACTACACAGACACGAACAATGTTAACTTTCATGTTTAACTTCATCGAACAAGACTTACCTGAAGATCAAAAAATAGATTTCATGAAAGTCAAAAAACAATATTTAACAAAACTATTGAACAATAAAGAGATAAGCAAAAAATTATTAGATAATATTTTGCTTAAAAACTCTACCGCAAGGCAGCAAAATGAACAATTAGAAGGTGCATTAGCAGAAAATAAAACAGCGTTAAGCTCAGGCTCACCAAGAACAAATCATATATATGATCAATTTTATTGGGGAATTGAAATATATCTGCATCAAGATCAAACTAACACCGAAGATATTGATACTAATGCTAGTGACACAACACGAGGAGAAAGCAAAGCTGTTATTTTAGAAGAAGATACAGCTGTTGCTTTCACTACTGATACAGAGCCAGAAGAAAATACAGCTGTTGCTTTAAAAAAATTAAACACTATTGATATAGAACTAGAAGAAGACAACCTTAAATCTGTGCCAAGACCTAAGCCACAAGAAATAACTAACCCTAGAGCCAATATAACTCCAAACAACAGACCTATAAAAGATAACCAAGACATATTAAAAGAATTAGGTATTATGCTAGAAAAAGATACTAGCGATAATCTAACAAAAACGTCTTATCCTACTGATAATGATGAAGATGATAAATTTGAAGATGCGCTTAGTTATCTAGAAGAAGACCTACCAAAAACAGATGATACTACTTATAATAATGAAGATGATGAATTTGAAGATTCGCTTAGTGATCTAGGAGAAAACCTACCAAAAACAGATAATACTACTTATAATAATGAAGATGATGAATTTGAAGATGCACTTAGTGATCTAGGAGAAAACCTACCAAAAACAGATAATACTACTTCATCTTTAGATTTAAATAACGATACTGTAAAGCTTAGAAGAAAACAAAGTCAGAAAGACTTTGTTGCAAAATGGAGCTTCGTATTATCACCATCACATAATAAACAAGATAAACAAGATAAACAAAATATTATTAGAGCTAATAAATTTTTACGTAACAGAGATTATTATAAAATAATAAGTATGATTAAAAAAAAACACATTTCTCCTAGTTATAAGTTTAACAGGGATGATAATTTACTTTTCTTTTTTGCTAACTCTGATTCTTATAACAACAAAAAACAAAATATAATTAAAGAAGCTATAGATACATTAATAGCAAAAAAATTTGGAGTAAACTTACAAAATTCAGACGGCGATACACCTTTAATGGTTGCTATAAAAACATCTAATCCTTATGTTGCTAGTATACTGCTTGATAAACAAGTTGATATTACTATAAAAAACCATAACGGCGAAGACGCTTTATCACTTGCAAAAACCTACCACGATACTCAAACTCAAAAAAAATTAGAACAGTTAATTAAGGATCGTATTTGAAAGCAATAACTTATGCTGTAGCAACTATACAGTATTAGTTAAAATATATTTAGATAAAAAAACACAAAAAACAAACATTGCAATTAAAAATAACGTTAATTTCATAAATGGATGGATACTATTAATATATTTAAAAATATTATTGATTATAGCGATTAAATAAATAAAAAAAATCATAATGTAGTAGTAAAACATTAAGTTTTCCTTCAATTACACACTAGTTTATTTAGTTAGGTTAATATTTTTGATTAAACCGACACTAAACCTGCGAAACAAACACTGCCTTAGCTAAAAACTTATACACTTTCTGAAAATCCTCATTCCTAATAGAGTGTTTCTTTAATTTACTAGTAGATATTTAGGATTTACATACGTCTTTACTAATAGCTCAGCTTTGGATTGATCTATTTTGCCACTACTATTATCTATTAGTTTAAAAGATTTCACTAGCATTCTATAGGCTTTAACTTGTAAATAACTATTAATTAGCCACTTTTTTTTAACTATTTTAGTGTTAAAACAACACCTTTCTTTCATTATCTTTTTTTCAACTTCTATAATGCAATTATATTCATTAAGGTGTTGTTGTAATGTTTTTTGCTGTGTTTCTAATGAAATAATGTCAGCTTGCTTTAAGTTGGTTTGTAGATCTTCAGTAGTTAGCTCATCTAATAACTGTTTATTTTGCATAGTTTTATATAAAAATTTAGGGCATTCAATGACAGATACTTGGCAATTGATTTTATTATTTGTTGTATTAAATTTATAGGTATAATTAATTTTACTACTATTAAAATATGAAGTTATTACTTTAGGTGTTACAAGAGCATCTTTTAAAACAATAAAAGCATCATTTATACAAGAATAATTATCTTTTTGACGTTGTATATCTGTATGTAATAACTGAAAATTATTAATGCCTATTTCTTCAGCTAATTTTAAGTAAGCATCGCTAATAAAGCAATTTTTTTGCTCATTATGTTCTTTAATAGAATCAAGTATTACTACATATATTTTTTGATTATTTTTACTTAAAATAATTGGGGTTACATGTTGACCAACAGGACAAATTTTTATAATAACACCTAACTTTTGCCCTTCAGTTAATTGTTTTGCAAATTGACAAAGTAAATCTATAATATTTTCAGTTAAAATATAAATATTAATATTATATTTTTGTTTATAATACTGTGATATTGTAGCCATAGTTATTTTAGAAGGCTGAAAAATGGGTAAAGTATGTTTAAATGTTATAAAAGTATAAATTGAATTATCTTCAGAATGTTGTGGCCTAGTATCTTCTTTTAGCTCGCCAATACTAGGGTTTTCTTGTATTATTTTTAAACCTTGACAGAGAATATCTTCATAAGGAAAAACAAGATTTTTTTTTGCAAACTTGCCTTTAATTACAGTTTTTTGCTTAATTGTATTTTCTGAAAAATTATTATCTAATTTCTGATATGCAACTTTACTAGAAACTATAGGTATTTTTTTTATATTGTCTTCTATTCTTCTTGTATAGCTAGGGTAATTTTTTTGAATACCCATATTATGAGTTATCATTGAATCTCGCTTAATATCTAATTAAATTATATTTATTAGAATATTTAGTTTGTATTAGGTTCAAATAACTTGTTATAAAAAACCATAAATGATATCAACACCGAAAATATTGAAC
>CAKNAD010000040.1 GCA_929200515.1 Candidatus Gorgonimonas leptogorgiae
GAAGCACTTGTTTAATCAAGAAGCCCCGTCCTTTAGGTCGGGGAGCATGTCACTATTAACCTTTATTTAATAGGGTTTATTAAAGATACTTAATTTTCATTAAAGAGATTTTATTATATGGATTCAATAAAACGTCAAGCAACCCAAACAACGCATCAATACGAACCTATCAATGGAGTAGCGTCGCTTCAGGAAGTTGGGATTAGCCAAGGCTTACCAGTAACACCCACTGGTGTTTCTTCTAAAGTAAACACACATCAAGCTCCAAGCCTATCGAATACCCAAAGCCAGCCCTGTAAAATAATGCAACCACTAAAAGGTAAAAAACCTTTTGAGTCGCTATATTCTGCTAAAGCTTTAAAGAAAGAACAAGCAGAACATCGAAACTCTGATGCTTTTAAAGATTTTGATAAAATATTTCATCATAGAGCTACTCAGAAATTAAATCAAATATTGGAAGATAAAATTTTTTGTATTGAAGATTTTGCAGGTTCTAAAAAATTTATATCTCGTGAGAATCAAGTAATATTGGGGAAAATAGCCGATAATTTGATAAGCTCTGAGCATATAAAGATTGAAATAAGCTTTTATGATTCTATGCTTGGGGGTAATTCTTTTACAGTAAATTTAAAAATGATAAGCAAGGATAGAAAAGTTAAAATAAAACATTCTCTATCATATTATGAAGAAGATATAAATCCATGGAAAAAAAAATCAAGTTTACCTATAAAAGATAAAGAACATTTTATAACAACATGTCTTGTTAATTTATGTAAAGATATGAGTCTGGATCTATGGGTATCTGGCTTTAAATTAAATTTTCCTAATACTGCAAATAAAATATCTATGGCTTATATAAATAGTTGGTCCTATTGGGATGCAACAATAGGAATTGATGTTATTGATGAGCAAAATACAAGAGAGATTACACTCGCAGAGGGTGTGGGAAACACAATACAAAAGGGATATGGGCGCATATTAATGCCTATTGTTGAATTTATAAATCTTGAAAATAATTCTGTCAATTTACAAGCATTAAGAGAAAGATTAGGAAAAAAACGCTTCGAAGATCTTTTTAGTGATATAAAAGCACCAAACTCGACTATAGCAGATGATATGAGCGATCATTCTGATTCTGATTTTGATTCTGATTTTGATTCTGATTTTAATTTTGGTGATAAAAAGAAAAGGGAGTGGGAAGGGGGAGACGGTTTTAAGTCGGGTCGTCCTGTAGTTGCATCTGTTGCAAAGATTTCTGATGACGCATGCGAATTTAAAAAAATAGATGATGAATATAATATGGCAGAATACAGTATCGTATAAGTTGTAGTATTAACTTTGAAATATACATTTTCTACTTAAAGATGCATGTTTCTAACTGCCATATCTTGATTATAAAACAAGGAAGTTATATGAATAGAATATCTAATCAGATTCATAGTACCTATAGAGAATTTGATGCCATTCATGATAGAGAACTACCGCCATCTCAAGCTAATGATGAAAACACTGACAAATTAGGAAGTTTTAATGTAAAAGCAATCGATGTTGAACCTATAATACCTACTGAAACAGTACAAAAAACAGGGGAAGCTCCTCATACTAGTTCATTTTTGCAAACTAGTAAAAAAACACAAAGTGATTTGGTTGGTGATTTTGTTACTGAGTTGTTATTTCATCTGCAAGAGACAGCTGTTAATCCCGATGATATAAATATATCTAGCTTTATTCCTTGTATTGCAGATTCTAAGTTTTTTACTGTAATATCCCCAATTATCAGTAAGCTAGTGAGATCAACAGATGAAAATAATTTTATTTTGAATGAAGTTATAGATAATATTATATCTAGCTTTGTTAACTGCGAATTAAGTAGCAGCATAGTAAATATGTGTTCTTCTTTATTAAATTCTGTAAAAAGTTATGAGCAACAAAAAAAACAACTTGGTCGTTTTTGGGGACTAGGTGATACAGAATACAATAAATACCTACAAAACATATATAAATTATTTATAGAAGGAGATAAGCTTTACCCTTCTTTAGATAGTTTTGAGAAAGATATTAATGACTTAGGTCCTTATATTTTTGAAAATGAAACATCCTATTTATCATGCTGTTTAAGTGCCATTTCTTGTACTACTGAGCAGTTAGTTATAAAAAATAAACCATTAAGTACTCGATTAATAAATGAAATGATGGGGATTTTTGGTGGCTATATAAAAGAAAAAGGTATATCAAGTTACCGTTCTATTTTTTCAAAAGATGATACCAAGGAGTTTGTTAGTTTGTTATCACAAGGAAAAATAGCTAGGTATCTTTTGCTTGATAATTGTACGGTTAAATCTTTTTGTGGTATAGCTTTTATTGAGTCTCATATCAACTCTAGTATAAGCGATAATACAAAGGTGAAATTGAAACAGTCAGAAGAAGATCCTGATTATTATGTTATAGATACCATTACAGAGACTAAAAATGGAGCAATAGAAGTAATATCAAGTAAAGATGTTTTAGAAAAGCAACCTTGTATATTTGAAATTGAGTATTCTATTAAACAATTAACAATGAAAATCTCATTTGATAGAAAATACAATAAAGCAGAATATATTAATTATCTAGTAACCAGCTTTAATAATGAAACTGCAAAGGAACAAACAGATTTAGAATATGCTATATCTGTTATTAAATTAGGTGGGGCATTACAAAGAGCACATGTATATACAGATGCTAATGGTAGAGGTACATTTTTTAATATCGTTATTGTTCTTTTGATAAAAAGAGGTTTATTTCCTACTAGGCAACCTTTTAATCTTTGGAAGTTGATAGATGCTGTATCCCCTGAAATATTAGCAAAAAAATATCTTGAGCAGTGCATTAAAGCACCAAATATACAACATGATGATAATTATCATTGGCTTGATGTTTTGCCTGCATCGGAGAAATTAAGAATTGCCTGCATTATTGGAAATAAATCGATTATAAAAAAGATTTTAAATTCAGCTCCAGAGTTACTATTTAATCATGTGCAAAATATCGGCACAAAGAAGGCTAAATATCCTCTAACTATAATGGAAAAATACGGGCACCATAATCTTATTCAGTACACTTTATTGCATCCTAAATTTAAACAGCAGGCAAAAATAAATCCAGCTTTTAACTTTGTATTTAGGTATTATAATCAGTGTTCGGTTTCATAAAATACAAAGATGATAGTCAGCATAGTTAGTAGTTTTGCAACCTTTGAATAATACGTCTATTTTCATTATTAATAGGTGCTTAATTTATCTAGAAAAATGCACTTTGGATGAGTTTTTTAGATTTTTAAGGAAGGTGTTTACTGCAACTTCAAACCATTTTTAAACTGTGTTAGCAAAGGTAGTAGTGCTTGTTTGAGATGCCTCTATGTATCTAAAGTAAAGATCTTCACTCTCCGCAATAAAAACCATAAAATATAGAATTAAAGAGATTAGTTTCCGCTTTATTGACGTTATGATTAAAACACATCTTTAAACAATACTAATTATCAGGATTTTGCCGAGATTTTTGCTAATATCTTCTTGAGTGTGGTGCAGATTTTAATAAATTTGTTGTTTTTTTTCATAAAATAGAACTTTTTTATAAACTTATTCAAGATAACACTTGATTATCTTTAAAAAATTTTATACAATTGCCAATTTGTTTGTCTAGTCAGCATTGTTTGCCTAGGTTGTTCTTTATTTATTATTATGGTTATAGTGTTATGAGCCAAAAACAAAACGCTCGTCAATCGAGACATATACGAATCAGACTTAAATCGTTCGATTATAAGTTAATTGACCAGTCAGCACGAGAAATAGTAGAAACTGCAAAGAAAACAGGAGCACAAGTATGTGGTCCTATTCCTCTACCTACGAAAAAGGAAAAATTTACTTTCCTTATTTCTCCTCATAAGCATAAAGATGCCCGTGATCAAACTGAAATACGGACTTTCAAGAGACTTCTTGATATTCTAGATCCTACTGAAAAAACAGTAGATGCTTTGATGAAGCTTGATTTAGCTACAGGAATTGAAGTTCAAATAAGCGTAGATTAGTTGGTTCTTACCTAAAGGTGTAACAACTCTACTAAGGGTGGCCATAGTGGGTTTAGCCCCGTACACAAGAGAGGTTTAAATGGCTGTTAAAAATAAGGCTATTGGTTTAGTCGGGAAAAAATGTGGTATGACCCGCATCTTCACTAAAGAAGGTGAGCACATACCCGTAACGGTGATATCTATCGATAACAACCGTATTACTCAGTTAAAAACAGAAGAAATAGATGGTTATAATGCAATACAAGTAACTTGTGGTGCTAAAAAAAGTAGTCGTTTAAATAAGCCTAAAACAGGGCATTTCGCAAAAGCTAATACCGAAGCTGGTGAAGGTTTATGGGAATTTCGTGTGGATGCATCTTCTGAGCTAAAATTAGGCGATTGCTTAGATGTAACTCAATTTGAGTCTGGGCAACTAGTTGATGTAACTGGTGTTTCTAAAGGTAAGGGTTTTCAAGGTGTAGTAAAGCGCTACAACTTTAGAACTCAAGACGCTAGTCACGGTAACTCTTTATCTCATAGAGCCCCTGGTTCTATCGGCCAATGTCAAACTCCTGGACGTGTTTTCAAGGGTAAAAAAATGGCTGGACACATGGGAGCAAAAAGAACTACCACCCAATCTCTAGAAGTTATAACTGTCGATTTAGAAAAAGGTTTATTGTTAGTTAAAGGAGCTGTTCCTGGATCCAACAATGGATTTATTATTGTAAAACCGGCGCTTAAAGCTATTAATTCTGGGGCTTAAGGAGTGCATCTATGGAAATAAAAGTTAATGGTGCAGAAGCCATAAAAGTTTCGGAGGAAGCATTTAACTCCGCATACAATGAGTCTTTAATTCACCAAGTAGTAGTTGCTTTTTTAGCTGGTGCTCGCAGTGGTACTAAACAGCAAAAAAGTCGTAGTGATGTCAGAGGTGGTGGTAAAAAGCCATGGAGACAAAAAGGAACTGGTAGAGCCCGAGCAGGAACTAGCAGAAGTCCTATATGGAGAAGCGGTGGAGCTACTTTCGCAGCCAGGCCAAGAAGTTACGAGCAAAAAATAAATAGAAAAATGTATCGCGGTGCTATGCGAGCTATTTTTTCTGAGTTGCTACGTGCTGGACGTTTACATGTTGTTGATAGCTTTAAGGTAGACCAGCCTAAAACCAAAGAAATGGTTAGCAAGTTAAGCCAGTTAAATGTAAAAAATGCGCTGCTTGTATCTTCAGAGATAGACAAAAACACATATTTAGCAATGCGTAATATACCTAATGTTGACGCTCGAGATGTTCAATCATTAGATCCTGTTGCGTTGGTAACACATGAAAATGTTGTTATTACTGCAGAGGCTATCAAGTTGGTAGAGGAGATGTTAGCATGAAGCCGAAGCATAAAAGCGAATTATTGTTAGGTATCCACTTTTCAGAAAAAGCAAATAGAATTGCTGATAACAACCAGCGTGTCTTTATTGTTCGTACCAGTGCTAAAAAGCTAGAGATAAAAAAGGCTGTTCAAGAAGTCTTTGATGTAGACGTGAAAGACGTTAAAACTATTCTAGTTAAAGGCAAGACTAAACGTAATAAGTTTGGTAAAGGGCGTTGCGCTGATTTCAAAAAAGCTTACGTGACTCTAGGTCAAGGACAAGAGATAAATCTAGCGGAACGGAATGAGGAGAAAAGCAAATAATGTCAGTTGTAAAATGCAAACCAACATCTCCAGGACGCCGTTTTGTCGTTAAAGTTGTCCACGATCATCTACATAAAGGAGCTCCACATGCCCCTTTAGTAGAGAAAAAAAATAAAACTGGCGGGCGTAATAACGCTGGTAGAATCACAACACGTCATCGTGGTGGTGGCCATAAAAAACGCTACAGGCTTATAGATTTCTGTAGGAAAAAAGATGGCATTCCAGCAGTTGTAGAGCGTATTGAGTACGATCCAAACAGAACAGCGCATATTGCACTAATTAAATACTTGGATGGTCATCGTTCTTATATAGTTGCCCCTAAAGGGTTAAAAGTAGGCGAAACTTTACATTCTGGTGTTAATGCGCCAATTAAAGCAGGTAATGCACTGCCACTTCGTAATATACCACAGGGTTCTATAGTTCATTGTGTAGAGTTAAAACCAGGAAAAGGTGCGCAAATAGTGCGTAGTGCTGGAGCATCTGCACAAATAGTCGCCCGAGACGGTAATTATGTTACGTTGCGCTTACGATCTGGAGAAATGCGTAAATTTTTAGCAGATTGTCGAGCAACATTGGGTGAGGTCTCTAACACAGAGCACAATTTACGTTCTCTTGGTAAGGCTGGAGCAAAGCGTTGGGCTGGTATTAGGCCAACTGTTAGAGGTGTTGCTATGAACCCAGTTGATCACCCGCATGGTGGTGGAGAAGGAAAAACTTCTGGAGGAAGACATCCTGTAACCCCATGGGGAGTTCCTACAAAAGGACATAAAACACGTTCTAACAAACGTACCGATAAAATGATACTTCGACGCAGAAATGCGAAGTAAGCCACAGAGAGGATGAGGTAGTGCCAAGGTCTTTAAAAAAAGGTCCGTTTATCGACCACCATTTGAAGAAAAAAGTTGAAGATGCAACTGCTACTAAAAGCAAAAGACCAATTAAAACATGGTCGCGTCGTTCAATGATATTTCCAGATATGATAGGCTTAACGATAGCTATTCATAATGGCCGAGCTCATGTCCCTGTATTTATAACAGAGGACATGGTTGGTCATAAATTAGGGGAGTTCGCTCTTACGCGTACTTATAGAGGACATGCTGCTGATAAAAAAGCGAAGAAACGCTAAAAGGGGTGCGTAAATGATTAAAGAAGTAGTTGCTCAGCACATAGGTGCTCGCATCTCTGCTCAAAAAGCTCGTCTAGTAGTGGATTTGATTCGTGGCAAGCATGTGACTCAAGCTCTTGATTTATTAGAGTTTTCAAGCAAAAAGGCTGCTGCTCTAGTGAAAAAAGTTTTAGATTCAGCTATTGCAAATGCAGAGCACAATGAAGGCATAGATATAGATGATTTATTTGTATCTACAGTTTTTGTAAATGAAGGCATGACATTGAAGCGCATGAAAGCCCGTGCTAAAGGGCGCTCCGATCGAATTTTAAAGCGGTCTTGCCATATAACGGTTAAGGTTGCACAGAGGAGTTAAGGAGCGATTATATGGGACAAAAAGTACATCCTATTGGCATACGGCTTGGTATTACTAAAGAACATAATTCACAATGGTTTGCTAGTAATAAGCGCGATTATGCTAATAAGCTTAACGAAGATCTAAAAATAAGAGAATTAATTGCTAAGCACCTTAAAAATGGCTCAGTTAGCCGAGTGCTTATACAGCGTCCAGCTGACACTGTGTTAATTACTATATTTACAGCAAGACCTGGAGTAGTAATTGGTAAAAAAGGCGAAGACGTTGAAAAGTTGCGTGTAGCCATAGCCAAAATAGTTAATGCTACAGTTCAAATTAATATTGAAGAAATTCGTAAAGCCGAATTAGATGCCACACTAGTTGCTCAAGGTATAGCTTCACAACTTGAAAAGCGTGTTATGTTCAGAAGAGCAATGAAACGGGCTATTCAAAATGCAACAAGATTAGGCGCAAAGGGTATAAAAATTCAGTTTAGCGGTAGACTTGGCGGAGCAGAAATTGCTCGTACAGAATGGCACAGAGAAGGTAGAGTTCCTCTACATACTTTGCGTGCTGATATCGATTATGCTTGTGCAGAAGCTTTAACCATATATGGAATAATCGGTGTAAAAGTCTGGATTTTTAAAGGCGAGATCATTGGAGATATTGGCGAACAAACCAATTCCACGGATAAGCCAGTTAAAAAAGAAGGTCGGCCTGCAAAAAAGCGACAAAAGGCTAAAGGTTAAGGAGTGCAATAAAGATGCTACAACCGAAGCGCACAAAATATCGTAAACAACAAAAAGGTCGCAACCGTGGTCTTGCACTGCGAGGATCTAAAGTAAGTTTTGGAGAATATGCACTTAAGTCTGTAGGTCGTGGACGTATTACAGCTCGTCAGATAGAATCTGCAAGACGTGCAATGACTAGGCATATCAAACGTGGTGGTAAAATTTGGATTAGAATTTTTCCAGACAAACCTATTACTGGTAAACCTTTAGAAGTTAGACAAGGTAAAGGTAAGGGTAACGTTGAATATTGGGTTGCTCAAATTCAACCAGGACGTGTACTTTATGAAATGGAAGGTGTATCTGAAGAGCTAGCAAGATCAGCTTTTGCATTAGCTTCTGCAAAATTACCGGTAGGGACAACATTTGTTAAGCGGAGTACAATGTAATGATTGCTAAAGATTTAAGAAGTAATAGTCTTAGCGAGCTTGAAGATAAGCTAGCTAATTTAGTTAGAGAATTGGTTACAGTACGTATGCAAAAAGCAATGAGCGAAAATAAGCAGACTCACCTGCAGCGCAAGCTAAGACGTGACATTGCACGCATTAAAACTGTTTACAATGAGAGCAAGCAGGGTAGTGCAGATGAGTAAGAATACACAGGGTCGTACTCTCACTGGTAAAGTTATTAGTGACAAGATGGATAAAACCATCGTTATATTGGTGCAACGTTTAGTTAAGCACAATCTTTATAACAAAATCATGAAAAAATCCACAAAGATTAGTGCTCATGATGAAAATAATGAATGCCAGATTGGTGATGTAGTCACCATCAAAGAGACCAAGCCTATTTCAAAAAACAAAACTTTTGTTTTGGTTTCAATTGATGAGCAAGCCTCTTAGTAACTAGATATCTAATATTTTGAAATTAGTTATCTTAGATTGATTTTTAAGGAAGAGGTTTGGAGATAGAAAATGATTCAAGCAGAAAGTGAACTCGAGGTCGCTGACAATAGCGGTGCTCGTCGAGTAAAATGTATTAAGGTGTTGCGGAGATCGCGCCGTGGACATGCTAATGTAGGCGATGTAATAAAAGTCGTTGTTAAAGAGGCTATTCCACGTGGTAGGGTAAAAAAAGGTGATGTTCTTAAAGCTGTGATTGTAAGAACTAAAAAAGGTGTTCGTCGTAAAGATGGAGCACTTATTTCATTTGATACTAACTCTGTTGTTTTATTAAATGCAAACAATCAGCCAATAGGAACTCGTATTTTCGGGCCAGTGATGCACGAATTACGTGATGAAAACTTTACCAAGATTTTATCCTTGGCTCCAGAAGTTCTTTAGTGGGTAGGTATTTATGAAAAAACTACGCAGCGGAGATGATGTAATCGTCATTGCGGGCAAAAATAAAGGAAGTCGCGGTAAGATACTAAAAGTTCTTGTAGATGGCAGAGCAATAGTATCAGGTGTGAATATGATGAAAAAACACCAAAAGCCAAATCCTAACTTACAAATTGCTGGTGGAATTGTTGAAAAAGAAGCACCAATAGATGCTTCTAACTTAGCAATTTGGAATAACGAAACTAGCAAAGCAGACAGAGTTGGCTTTCAAATCATAGACGGACAAAAAAAGCGTATTTTTAAGTCTAATGGTAAGACAATTGAAAGTTGAGGATAAGTCTGATGTCTAATTTAAAGCAAAAATTTAAGAGCGAGTTAGCTCAAGAAATACTATCTGATTTAAATTTATCCAATATAAATCAGGTTCCTAAGCTAAGTAAAATAACTATCAATATGGGTTTAGGCGAAGCTGTTGGAGATAAAAAAGTTATCCAAAAAGCACTGCAAGATCTAGAAAAAATAGCAGGTCAAAAGCCTGTTGTTACTAAAGCTAGAAAATCAGTTGCTGGATTTAAAATTCGTGATGGTTGGCCAATAGGAATTAAGGTTACTTTAAGATCTGATAAAATGTATGATTTTTTAGAAAGACTTATTTGTATCTCATTGCCACGTGTCGTTGATTTTAGAGGACTTAGCTTAAAATCATTTGACGGCAAAGGAAATTATAGTATGGGTGTGAAAGAGCAACTTATATTCCCTGAAATCAATTATGATGAAATTGATGCTATCAGAGGAATGGATATTACTTTCACTACAACTGCTAAGACAGATGATCATGGCAAGGCCCTGCTAAAAGCGTTTAAATTTCCATTTCGTGATAAGTAAGGAAAATTATACAAGATGGCAAAAGTATCCATGAAACAGCGTGAGTATAAAAGGCAGCGTTTAGTTGCAAAATACTCTGAAAAGCGCAAAAGTTTAAAAGCAATAATTCATGATGTTAATAAAACAGATGAAGAAAAGTGGGAGGCTCAAGTAGCCTTGCAAAAATTACCTAGAGACTCAAGTCGTTCTAGACTACGTAATCGTTGTCGTGTTACTGGTAGACCTCATGGTGTTTTTAGAAAATTTGGTTTAAGTAGAATTAAGCTTAGAGAAGCAGCAATGTCTGGAAATGTTCCTGGCATGGTGAAATCTAGCTGGTAAGTTCTTTTTTTGGAGAAATTAAATGAGTATGCAGGACCCGTTAGCAGATATGCTAACTCGTATCCGTAATGCACAAAAGTCTAGACATGAAGTGGTAGTAATGCCATCTTCAAAGCTTAAAGTAGCTGTCGCAGAAGTTTTGGCAAGTGAAGGGTATATAGTTTCATACAAGGTTGAAGGCGATTTAAAGCCAGAATTAACCATAGAATTAAAATATGTAAGAAATCAGCCAGTAATTGAAGAATTAGTGCGCAAAAGTAAATCTAGTTTAAGACAATACTCTTCTGCTAGCAAGCTACCAAAAATCAAAGATGGTTTGGGTATAGCTATAGTGTCCACAAGCAAAGGCGTTATGGCTGATCACAAAGCAAGGTCATCTGGTATAGGTGGCGAAATTTTATGTACAGTATTTTAAGAGGTGTATTATGTCTAGATTAGTTAATACTCCCCTTGTGATTAATAGCGGAATAGAAGTTAAACGCGATAAAAATAAACTTTCTATAAAGGGAAGCAAAGGCGTTCTCGAGCTTGAAGTTCATGAAAATGTAGCTTTTGATATAGAAGATAATATTATAAAATTTAAATCTATCAAAACAGATAAATTTTCAAAATCTATAGCAGGGACAATGCGAGCTTTGGTTAATAATATGTTAATTGGAGTGAGTCAAGGCTTTGAAAAAAAATTAGTACTCGTAGGTGTTGGGTATAGAGCTCAAGTTAAAAATAAAGTTATCAATTTAAGCTTAGGTTTTTCTCATCCAGTTAACTATAATCTTCCTGAAAGTATTAGTGCTGAATCTCCTACTCAGACTGAAATTGTTATTAAGGGAATCAGTAAACAATTAGTTGGTCAAGTAGCGGCTGAAATTAGAAAATTCCGTAGTCCAGAGCCTTATAAAGGTAAAGGAATTCATTATGCGAATGAGCAAGTCCGTCGTAAAGAGGCTAAGAAGAAGTAGGGTTTAAATTATGAATGATAAAAAAGTGTCTCGTTTACGTCGGTCTCATAAAACTAGATTGACAATAAGTCGTCAGGCTAAATTACGCTTAGCTGTATACAGAACGCCACGACATATCTATGCTCAAATTTTAAATGTTGGTGGTAGCGAAGTTTTAGCTTCAGCTTCTACAGTAGAGAAACAGTTTCGTAGTGAAAAAACAGGGAACCGTGAAGCAGCATCTAAGATTGGTGCGTTAATTGCTGAACGTGCTACAGCTAAAGGTATCACAGAAGTTGCTTTTGATCGCTCTGGATATAAATACCATGGTCGTATTCAGAGTCTTGCCGATGCGGCTCGTGAAACTGGACTTAAGTTTTAAGAGGAAGCTATAATGGCAAAAGAAGATTACAAAGGTAACAATGAAGAAGGCTTAATTGAAAAGCTAGTTAAAGTAAATAGAGTAGCTAAAGTAGTTAAAGGTGGACGTATATTCTCATTTACCGCGCTAACTGTTGTTGGTGATGGAAAAGGCAAAATTGGCTTTGGCCGAGGTAAAGCGAGAGAAGTTCCAGCTGCAATTCAAAAAGCTATGGAGTCTGCAAGACGTAATATGGTATTTGTAGAATTAAATAAATCTACGATCCAATATCCTATTAAGTCTCAGCACGGAGCAACTAGAGTGTATATGCAGCCTGCATCTGAAGGTACAGGTGTTATTGCTGGTGGTGCTATGCGTGCTGTTTTAGAGGTTGCTGGTGTTCATAACGTTTTAGCTAAATGCTATGGTTCTACTAATCCAATGAATGTAGTTTATGCAACATTTAAAGGGTTAAGTAATATGAGATCGCCACGCCAAGTTGCTGCAAAACGCGGAAAACCTGTAGAAGAAATTTTGGAGCAATTTAATGGCTAATGATAAAACGATTGCTGTTACTTGCATTAAAAGCATACATGGCAGAAATAAAAAGCATCAAGCTTGTGTTAGAGGCTTAGGAATAACCAAAATAAATAAAACTGTTATGGTTAAGGATACGCCTGCTAACCGTGGGATGATTAATAAAGCTAGGTATCTCCTACATATCGAGGGCGAAGTATAATGTCAAATAGAATGTATCTGAATGACATAAGGTCAGATAAAGCAAAAAAAGCTGCTAAGAGAGTTGGGAGAGGTATCGGATCAGGACTAGGTAAAACATGTGGTCGTGGTCATAAAGGTCAAAAATCCAGAACAGGTGGCGGTGTTCATCCAGGATTTGAAGGTGGTCAACAACCTTTACAGCGTAGATTACCAAAATTCGGTTTTACATCTAGAAAAGGTAGGGTAACTGATGAGGTGCGTCTACAGGATTTAAATAATTTAAAAGATGAAATAATTACTTTAGATTCTATAAAAAATTCTGGATTAGTAAATCATAAAATACAGTATGTTAAGATTATACTATCTGGTGATATAGCGAAACCTATTATTGTTAAAGGAATACCTGTAACAAGTGGGGCGCGTTCTAAGATACTTGCTGCTGGTGGCCGCATAGAAGACTAAGAGGATTTAATGGCTAAATCACTTCCTGTTAATAATAGTGGGCTTGGAGAGTTATTTTCGCGAATTAAATTCGTTTTTTTTGCAGTTCTCATTTATCGTATTGGAGCCCATATTCCAGTTCCTGGTATTAATCCAGATGCTTTACATAGAATGTTTCAACAAAATGAAGGCACAATACTTGGGTTGTTTAATATGTTTTCTGGTGGTGCACTAGAAAGGATGTCTGTTTTAGCATTAGGAATAATGCCATATATTTCTGCATCTATTATTATACAACTTCTAACTTCTGCCGTTCCTCAGTTAGAACATCTTAAAAATGAAGGCATGCATGGCAAGCGTAAAATTAGTCAATATACTAGATATTTGACTATTCTGTTAGCATTTATCCAAGGTTCAGGAATGACCTTTGGTATAGCTAATCAGGGTGTTGCGCTAGAAGCAAGCATGTCTTTCTATAGTGTAGCTATTATAACTTTAATGACTGGATCTGTTTTCCTAATGTGGCTTGGTGAGCAGATTACGGAAAGAGGCATTGGAAACGGAATTTCAATTTTGATATTCTCGGGAATAGTAGCAGGGTTTCCTGGTGCTATTTCTCGATCTTTTGAAGCTGCTAGGCAGGGAGATACCAATATCCTAATGTTGTTATTGGTTGCAGCTTTAGCTATTGCTGTTATTGCGTTAGTTATTTTTGTTGAAAGAGGACAGCGCAGAATACCGGTTAATTATGCTAAAAGACAGCAAGGGCGTAAGGTTTTTGCCGGGCAAGTTAGCCATTTACCATTGAAGCTAAATATGGCAGGGGTTATACCAGCTATATTTGCATCTAGTATTTTATTGTTTCCAGCATCTATAGCACAGTGGTTTGGACAAAGCGATAAACTAGAATGGTTACAGAGTGTAGCTATGGCTTTAAGTCCTGGGCAGCCTCTTAATGTAATATTATTTATACTAGGTATTACTTTTTTCTGTTTCTTTTATACAGGTCTGGTGTTTAATCCGCGTGACGTGGCTAATAATTTAAAAAAGTCAGGTGCTTTTATCCCAGGAATTAGACCAGGAGAGCAGTCATCTAAATATATAGATGAAGTTCTTACTAGACTAACTGTATTTGGAGCTTGTTACATGTCAGCAGTTTGTTTGTTACCACAATTTTTGGTGGTTTCTGCAAATGTACCTTTTTACTTAGGGGGTACTAGCTTGTTGATTGTGGTAGTTGTGGTGATGGATACAATGTCTCAAATACAGTCTCATTTAATGTCGCACCAGTATGATTCACTGTTAAAAAAATCACCTATGAGAAGATCAGAAATTTAATTTAGAGACAATTTAGTTGTTTACACCTTCAAATTGAAGGTGTAGTAAATATTTTGTCTACTTTTGTTATTATCATATACTGATAACATTTTTACTGATGATTATCAGTATTTTTATTTAAAGGAATTATTTTTATGAAAGTTAGAGCTTCTGTAAAAAAAATATGTCGTAATTGTAAAATTATTAATAGAAAGCGAGTTGTTAGGGTTATCTGTAAAGAGCCTAGACATAAGCAACGTCAAGGCTAAAAGTTAATAGATTAACTTTAGCTATATCGTCGTAATACCTCATCTTTTAAGGTGGGGTATACAATATTAAATAATTACCAATCTGTAGTTAATTATTACTGCAATCTGTATACAATCCGATGGATAATTTAAATATTAGAATAGATACTTGGTTATGGGTCGCTAGGATATTTAAAACTAGATCCATATCTAAACAAGCTATTAATAATGGTAAAGTCAAAGTTAATGGCATAAAATGTAAGCCATCTCGTATTGTTAATCTTAATGATGTTGTACTAGTAAAAATAGGTTGTCACGAAAAAGAATTGGTTATACTGCAAATAACTGATAAACGACAAGCATATAAACTAGCGCAGTTATTATATAAAGAAACTCCTGCAAGCATTGCTACTTATAACGAATATCTACAAGCGAAAAAGCTATCAACAGATTTTACTCTTCCACCTCCAAAAAAACCTGATAAAAAACAACGACGACAAATTTTAAACCATAAAAGACAATCAGTGTAGTGAGTAGTACTAAGTTTTTAGAACTCTGAATTAGCTCGATTGTTTTTATTAGCTCATTAAGCAGTTTTCTGCTGTTATTT
>CAKNAD010000041.1:0-4264 GCA_929200515.1 Candidatus Gorgonimonas leptogorgiae
ATTTTATATATATAAATCGCAGATACAAACATTAAATTTTATGGATAAAAAAGAGGTTTAATTGGAAAAAAATACCGCTTATCACTTGACCAAACTAGCATTTTAACTGCTATATATAGCTTCTATTATAAAATAATAAAATCATTCTTATTATTTTTATCACTATATAAAAGAAAAACGATCTACTAAAATTAATAGATCGTTAAATCTAAAATATATTAAAACAGAACCAGAAACAATGAATTATCATATGACTCATTACTAACTATTACTGCTAGAAAAAATACGGTTCACTAATTTTCATTAATGCCATCTGCTGTTTTGTAGATGATATTGATGACTGACTTAATGGCTGAAAATTACAATCTGGACGATTTATCTTTGCATCATGAAACATGCAAAATAAATAATATTTCATGTTAACAGAAAGCTTTAGGCTATCTAATACAAGTTTAATAACTATAGATTGCTTTTCTTTATCTGATAAATTTATAATTATTTTATATAACTTTTCACTAAAAAATAAAATTTGACGCTTAGATATATTATCTGATACATTTATTTTAATATATTCTAACAACTCATATAACAGTTTATAATCATCTACTGGAGTTTTATATATTTTAACTACAAGCTCTAGAAAATCACTAATAAATTTTTTATTTTTAGTTACAGATACAGGCAAATAAAAATTAGGATTATCATTATTTGCCTGGCGCAATACACCTATAATAATATTTATACTTTTCGGAATCAATAAATTAAAAGCTTCATATATTTTACTACATAGAGTCTGTGACTTTGCACCAATAGATGGCAACTTTATATATAATTGCGTTAACAAACCAGCTATTTTATCAGAATCTTCTTTACTAATAGTAGTTGCTACACTTTGTAGTTTAGCTATTAGCAAATCAATCATCCGCTCATAAACTTGAGTGCTTTTGCTTGCTATAATATCTTGAAAAACTATATCACTTGGAGATAACAAGTAACCAACAAGGCTATGAAAATTATATACGTCAAGTTTATCTATTATTAACAGTATTTGTTGATTTCTATCATCTTCTATATCTTCTAATAACCATTCATTATCAATTTTATTTGATGATGGTATTTTTTGATTTTTTTCTAGAGTATAGTCAATGACCTTATACGATGGAATTTTGCTTATATCTTTCTTGTTGTTAATAACAGTATCATTCTTTTCAAGTAATCCATTTTGTTTTAAAGTTTGCAATAATAGATTATCGAACTTATTACCCCTTTTTTTTCTAGCAAGAAAATATTTTATAAATATATCTTGATGACTTTCATCAAAATTAGACACTATATCTGAGATCGTTCTAGCTAAATGTAAAGCTTTTGCAGAGTTTATTTCTGTTTCTGTGAGATCATTTGCTCCAATAAAGGCAAGTAGCTTTTCAAATAATATGTAGTCGCTTTCTTGATTATCTTTTGTACTAGAGTATATCTTATTTATAAGATCTAAATAATTATTTTCTATAGCTTCATTTTTATTTATATAAAGGTTGAAATATTTATTACTATGCTCACTTGTCATTGCCTCTGTTAACGTATTTATTATCTCTGTCCTGTTATCATTAATCAGCAAGCTAAACAAAGCATGCATTTTACCATACAATGATGGTTTTATATGGTCAATTTCAGGTAGTTTTTTGTAAAGTCGATCTAATATAGAAAATGCTTGACGTGATTGTTTTTCAGTAATATCTGTATTGTTTATTTTATTCAACAATAAATCTATAACTGCAGTAAATTCTATATAACTACCTTCCTCTATAATTCCAGAAATAGTATCAGGGTCATTGTATAAAAAATTGATGACATTTTCAGTATTCGTGTTAGTTTTTAAAACATGAATTATACCAATCATTGGTGCTTCACGAATATCTCCGTTATCTCTGCAACTAAAAATTTTTTCTACTGTAGGAAGTATATCTTCATCATACAAATCTTCAGCCTGTTGACGATTTATATCACTTTCTGATAAAAAAGATTCCTGTGATGCACATCCAACTTCTCTGCTAGCTGTACTTTTATTATCAACTATTACTCCAAGGTTATTTTTATCTTGCGTATACTCAGTTGAGGGGCTTAGTTCAACTGCGTGACAGCCAAAAAAACCTTTTAATCCTTTGGTGATCTTTTCAGTATCAGTACGATACATGTTATATATGGGTGTAGTCTTTCCTACATTCGTTGTAGCGTTTGCCATTATTATTCCTTTAAGTTTAAATTTTTATATGCATCGTAGATAAACATACATCTTCTACCTGAAAATGTATAAAAATATGTACATATTAAAAATATTTTGTCGTTTATTTTATCATAATTAGCATAATTGTTAATCTTTAACCTACAATTTTTTTAAAATAAATTGATTGTTACTAACAAATATTTTTCAAGTAATAATCTTCTAATCATTTGTTATCTTCTGCAGTATTCAATTAAAAAGTTGCATCATGTTTTTCAATAAATTCTATTTCTTTTGGTGTTAACTTAATACCGAAAAGTACTTTATCACGGTGAAGAAATCTACCGAAATTATCAATAATAATTTTATGTGCTAGCATTCTTTTGTAAAGAAAATCAAAATATTCTACTAAATTTTCTGGAATATCTTTAAGTAGATCAGTAAATAATTTCATTGATTGTTGCTGATTAGAAGCATCTTCGCTATGCGTTAATGGCAAATAACAAAATATACGCTTATAATGGTTTAGTTTTTTATCATCACCAACTTCTATAATAGATTTTGCTATTTTTAGTGCTAGTTTATCATATGCAGTGATCATTGGGGTGCCACGGTAAATATTTCTAGGAAATTGATCAGTCATAATAATGTATGCAAGTTTACCTTCTAAATTTTCTAACCATGAATCATAGCAACCATTTGCTAACAAGAATAAATCATTAGAAAATTTTTCTTTAATAAGTCGATCTAATGAATTCATATCATCATGCTGTCGTTTAAACCAACTAGATTGCATTTCAGGATCAAACCAAAAATCAAGTACTTCTCGTTGCTTTAGTTTACTATTTTGATCTGTTATAAATGTAGTATTAGCCAATAAATCACTATTAGCACCTGCTGCTGAATCAATAAATTCTTGTTTAAAATTAGTTTTTTTACCACTATATAAACTAGCATCAGGAAATGATATTAAACTATTACTATCTTTATTAACGGAGAAAAATTTAGCAGAAGAATGTAAAAACATATCACCGTGGTTTAATAACAGCCAAATCAAAGATTTACCGTAATCATGCATTAATTGAGTTCCAACTTTGTTAAAATCTATTTTAAATCTATAACTTATATTTGTATTATTAAAATCTTCTGTATATAGATTTAAGTCGGAAAAAATTAAACGCTGCTCTCTAAGATAATCTTTAAAACAATTAAATAATAATGTAGCACTATCTTGTTGATCAGCTAAGCACTCTATCTGTATACTATAGCCAGAGGTAATAATATTTTCAGGATCTAAAAAATCATTTGTGGGATTATCACATGAGGGTAGTTGTTTATCGAAAAAAATTACTCTATTATTAGTAATCTCTTGGTTACCAATAATAGGTTTTATTGCTACAGAACTATCTCTTCTATTTAACATTAACCAAAAAATAACTTTGCTAAAATTTACATAAAAATTTTGATCTTGCATATCTTTAGTTAAACAAAAAATATTGGTATCTGCCGTTGATTTTCTATTTTTAAATCTTATTTGTTGGCTATTAAAATAATCAGTATAAGCATCTTTTAATAGATTCATGCGTTCTTCTGAATTATGATTTTTTATTTCGATTAAAAAACCCGTTATTAAATCATTTTCAGGTGTAATAAGTTTTTGATAATAATCATGCTGTTTATCTATACTACTATTAGCATAATAACTAGATTCATCATCATTACACTGATGATTATTTTGTTTCGCAAAAACTATATTGCTTATAGCTATATACAACAACACCAATATTAAGTTTTTAATCATAGGTTTTAACTGTGCCATATCCTTCGCCTTTTTAGAATAGTTTCTTGTAGTAAACTACCCGCCCTAAAGGGCGGATCTTCTAGCTTCGTTAGCTACCGCTATCAATAAGGACAACCTTATATAAAAGCCTCAGCTAGCAGTAATGGATATCCCATCCACTATTAAAAGTTTTAAGCCCTATATCTTGATATTAATCACTGCGTTGATATCTCTATGTATTTTAGCTTTAATGCTACCTAGCTTTA
>CAKNAD010000041.1:4274-14907 GCA_929200515.1 Candidatus Gorgonimonas leptogorgiae
GGATAACCTGATATAAAAGCCTCAGCTAGCAGTAGTGGATATCCCATCCTCTATTAAAAGTTTTAAGCCTTATATCACTGCGTTGATATCTCTATGTATTTTAGCTTTAATGCTACCTAGCTTTAGTATTTTAATATAGTTTTCACCATAAGATATACTAGTGCAATGAATTGTAGCTGATTGCCTACCGTGTTTATTTTTAAAATGTGGGTACTTGGATTGTTTTTTAAAAAACCTTTAAATGCTTTATCTAGATTACACAAACTCCCTTACAAATAAATACTATCTTAGAGTTTTAACTAGCGGTATTTTCTTGATTTTTTAGCTATATACATAATACTGATCGTAATATTCATATTTATCGCACTCATAATCACATGATTCATTACTCACTATTTCTAATGGGGAAAATACGGGGATAACGGATTTTTATTAACTCCATATTCTGTTCTGTAAATCTCATTGATGACTGATCTAATAGCTTAAATTTACAATCTGGAATATTTATATTTGCCGTATTAAATAAGACATATAAATAATCTTTTATATCAATAAGAAGTTTTGGATCATCTAAAAAAGATTTAATAACCATAGATCGCTTTTCATCTGGTAAGTCTATAATTACTTTATATAATTTTTCAGTCAAAAATAAAAGTTTATAATCTGGGCTATTAGTTGACGCAGTTCTTCTAATATATGCTAATAGATCATCTAACAATTTATAATTACCTGCTGAATGATTAGATATTTTAACTACAAGATCTAAAAAAGAATCAATAATTTTTTTACTTCTTATAACTACAGATAAAGGAAAATAAAAACTAGGGTTAATATTAGTCGCTTGCTGTAATGTATTCCTAATAAGACTTATACATTCTGGAATTAATAAATCAAAAGCTTGATATATTTGAATACATAATGATATTGATTGTGAATCTAGAGATGGCAAGGTTACATATAGCCTATTCAATAACTCAAAGGCTTTGTTAGTATCCTCTTCGCTAACATTAGTTGAACCTTGTAGTGTAGATATTAATAAATTAGTCATATGTTTATAAAGTTTACTACTTTTACTTGCTATAACTGCTTTAAAAACTATATCATGTGTAGATAATAAATAATCAGTAAGGATATGGATATTATATACACCAAGTTTTTCTATCATTGAAAGTATTTGCTTCTCACCATCGTTTGTTGCAGTTTCTAATAACCAGTTATTATCAATTTTAGTTGATGTAAATATTTCATGCTCTTGATCCGCAAGATAGTCAATTGTTTTGTATTCTGAAATTTTACTTACATCTTGCTTCTTGATAATACAATTATATTTTGTAAGTAGTTTGTTTTGTTCTAAATCTTGCAATAACATCTCATCAAAATTATTATCATCTATTTTTTCATAAAGAAAATCTTTTATAAATATACCTTGATGATATTCATCAAAACTAGAAACAATCTTTATTATTGAGCGAGTCAAATGTAAAGCTTTTGCAGGAGTTATTGCTTTACCTATAATATCATTTGCTCCTAAGAAAGAGAATAGATCTTCAAATAACTTGATGTCGCTTTCTTGAATTTCTTCTACACTAGAATATATTTTAATTATAAGATCTAAATAGTTATTTTCTATAGTGCCGCCGCTATTTATATAAAGGTTAAAATATTCTTTATTATAACAACCTTTCATTTCCTCTGTTAATGTCTGAATTATATCTTTCCTGTTATAATTAAGTAACAAGCTAAATAAAACATGTGTTTTACCATATAGTGATGGTTGTATATTGGCAACATTAGGAAGTCTTTTGTAAAATTTATTTAACACAGAAAATACTTGGCGTGATTGTCTTTTAGTAATATCTGTATTTTTTATTGTATTCAATAATATATCTATAACTTTCGTAAACTCTATAGCATTACCTCTGTCTAGAATTTTAAAAATAGTATCAGAGTGATTGCATAAAAAATTTAGAACTTTATCTATACGAGTTTCAGTCTCTAAAACAGATATTATACCAATTATTAGAGCTTCATTATGCTCTCCGTCCTTTTTACAAATAAAAGTTTTTTCTACTTTAGGAAGTATATCTGAAGAGTAAAACTTTTCAGCTTGTCGTTGATTTTTATTCCTACAAGATTTTACTCTCCTAATGGTTCCAGATTGGTTACCACCTATTATTCTATCTTTATCTTGATCCTGCATAGCTTGATTTACATCGTTTTGTTTAACCGTGCGATCACAAAAAGTACTTACTAAATTTTCAGCTCCATCCATAGCACTATCTTGATCCGTCTTACATACATAAAAGTCCTTTGCGGTATTTACTCTAATGTTTATCATCATTACTCCATTAAATTTAAATTTTCATATACACAGCAGATAAATATACAGTTTCTACCTGCTGATGTATAAAACATGCACATATTAGCAAAATATTGTCACCTATTCTACCAGCAAAGACATATAAATTTATCTAGGGATCTTATTTAATAACCTAGAAGTAGTAGCTACAAAGGAATATTTTAAGTGGCAGGTGTATAAAATTAGTGTACATATTATAATAAAAAGTGTATATTACTCTTCTTATCTATTTTACACTTCACCCTAAAAGGTAATTTATTATTATCAGCCGTTTGAAATTAGGACTAACTTTTGAGAGATTTAATCAAGGCACAAATCAATCATATTACTTCTGTTAATGAAAGTTTACTTATTAGCATCACTAAAGGTATAGAGCGAGAAACTTTAAGATGCAATACAGACGGCTCTCTTGCAACGTCTAATCACCCGTTTAGTCTTGGCAAGCCTTTAACGCATAAATATATTACTACCGATTACTCAGAATCACTACTAGAGCTTATAAGCCCTACATTTAACGATAATAATCAACTAATAACTTTTTTAAATCAGATGCATTATTATGTGACTACTAATATAGGCGATAATTTAATCTGGGCAACTAGCATGCCTACATTACTTCCTCAAGATGAATTAATACCTATCGCTCAATATGGTACTTCCAATCAAGCAAAAATGAAGCGTATTTATCGTGAGGGGTTAGCTCAAAGATACGGCAAACAAATGCAAATGATAGCTGGAGTCCATTATAATATTTCTTTTCCTCGTAAAATTTTGCAATCTATTGCTAATTTTTGGGATATAAAAACCAAAGATATCGAAAATTATGGTTACTTTACTACAATGCGTAACTTTCAACGCTATTCTTGGTTGTTAATATATTTATTTGGCGCATCTCCAGTAATACATAAAAATTTTATAACAAATGAAGATTATAATTTTAGTAAGCTTGATGATGACTTTAGATATTTAAAGTATGCTACATCTTTACGTATGAGCGATTACGGCTATCAAACGAAAGCTCAGGAAAGCATAACAATAAATTATAATAATATAGAAAATTATACTGAGAATTTATTAAAAGCAATCAAACAAACACATCTACCATATGAAAAAATTGGCGTCTTTAATAACGGTATTTTTCAGCAGTTAAATGATTCTTTGTTACAAATTGAAAATGAATTTTATAATATAATCAGACCTAAAAGGACCTGTTATTATAAAGAACCACAACTTAGTGGATTAAAAAAATATGGTACTGAATATATAGAAGTTAGATGTCTAGATTGCAATCCTTTTTCAGCAATAGGTATCGATAAAGACACCATATTATTTTTAGATATTTTTTTATTATTTTGTGCATTAGCAGACAACAGCCTGCTATCTGCTACAGATATAGAAAAATGTAATAATAATTTTCAACAAGTAGCGCACGAAGGAAGAAATCCAAATTTAGAATTATTAGACGGCAACTCTAAAGTCAATCTAAAAACATGGGCTTTAGATATAATAGAAGCTCTATACCCAATAGCAGAAGCTTTAGATATTCAGAGTAACACACAAGAATACACTACGGCCATTGAAATCCAAAAGCAAAAAATTAAAAATCCAGAGTTAACACCATCGGCTATACTCATTAATCAAGCTCAGCACGCTAACATGAAATATAATGACTATATTTTAACTATTTCAAAAAGACACCAAAAACAATTAAAAAATACATCTAAAAATAGTGATTTAATGCTATCATTCAAAAAAAGCACAGCTGATTCAATAATACAGTACCAAGAGATTGAGTCTGCTAAACAACTAAATTTTTTGGAATATAGAAAAGAATACTTTAAGCAATATTGTTAAGCGTCATAGTAAATCATCTAGAGGATTATAATTTAGTGAACAGTATTAGAATAGCAACTAGAAAAAGCAAGTTAGCTATTTGCCAAGCTGAATACGTAAAGCAGAAGCTACAAAGTTTATATCCACAACTAGAAGTAGAGTTAATTAAGTTATCTAGTGAAGGTGATAGACTGCTAGATGTGTCTTTATCTAAAATAGGAGGCAAGGGGTTATTTATCAAAGAGGTAGAACAAGCTCTGTTGAATAATAATGCCGATATAGCTGTACATTCAATGAAAGATATGCCAGCAGTTATAGATAAAAACTTCTCTTTAACTACGGTATGTAAAAGAGAAAATCCGTACGATGCCTTAGTCTCTAATAAATATAACAATTTAAAACAGTTGCCTTATGGAGCTATAGTTGGCACATCTAGTTTAAGAAGGGAATCACAAATATTAAACCTCAGACCCGATTTAACTATAAAATTTATTCGTGGTAATATAAACTCTAGACTAACTAAATTAGATAACCAAGAATATGATGCTATTATTCTTGCATGTGCTGGATTATATCGTTTAAATATGCAAAATAGAATTTCTCAAACTTTTACTACCCAGCAAATGCTACCAGCGGCTGCTCAAGGAGCTATTTGCATAGAGGTGCTATCTACTAATGACAAAATTAAAAAACTATTACAGCCAATAAATGATGCAAAAACTTTTGCAGAAACTATAGCTGAACGTACTGTAAGTTATAAATTAAATGCTAGTTGTAGCACTCCTATAGCAGCTTTTGCCCAAGTGAAAAATAATAGTTTGACTCTTGAAGCCTTAGTGGCAACTACAAATGGCAAACAAATAATTAGATCATCGAAATCTGGTAATATAACCGATGCTCAACTTATTGGCGATCAAGTAGCCACCGACTTATTAAGCCAAGGCGCAAAAAAAATTCTAAATAACCTTACTCATTAACAGTATTTTATGTTATGAATCAATATTCTTTTATATTATCTTCAGTACGAGCTCTTATTGTTAGACCATCGCCTTTTGCACAACAGTTAACAGAAGCTATTAAGCAACAAGGAGGTTATGCGTATGCGTTACCCATGCAAAAAATCATACCAACAGCAACTAATTTAATTATAGAACAGCTAAATACAAACCTGAAAATAGATCGTATCATTGTAACTAGTAGATTTGCTGCCAGATGTGCAATACCTGCCTTACAGTATGATTGGCAGCAGTTTAATAGCATAAAAAAATGGTATTGTCTTGGTGCTAACACATCGATAGAACTTAATAAATTTGGTATCAATGCTAGTTATCCAAATTCAGGAATTACGAGTGAAAATTTATTGCAATTAAAAGACTTTAGTCTTAAAAATATACGTAAACAGAATATTCTTATAATTAAAGGTAACAATGGCAGAAAAACATTATATAACACTCTAACACACAGACAGGCTAATGTAGTAAGCTTAGAATCGTATAGCAGAGAGCCATTATGCTATTGTCAACAAGCAACAACTACACTTATTCAAAAACATAATTTTAATTGTATTTTTTGTGGAAATCATGAAGCACTAAAAAATCTTTGCAATTTTTTACCGATGAGTTATCGTAATAAATATATCTTGATACTACCGTCGTTGCGTCAAGTAAACTTAGCAATAAAGTTAGGATTTATCAATTCGTGTTACATTAATGGTATGAGTAACAACAATATTATAGCTAAATTATATGAACAGCAAAATCTTTTGAGGCTTAAGAATGAAACAAAGTAATAAATCAGATAATTCAAAAGCCAATCTAGACACTGAAAATAACACTACCGCAAGAAAACCTCAGAGTAAAAAAACTAATATCATGTATAACTTTAATATAAAACGCTATTTACCTGTTGTTATAGTTGGTATTATAATAATAGCTAGTGTATTTTTATGTTATAAATACATCAATGCTTTTAAGCAAATGACTCTGTTAGAAAAAAAAAATACTTGTCTGCAACAACAAATAACAGCAATAAATACCAGCTTAGATAAAATTGATAACACTAATAAGACTATAAAAACCAGTTACGAATTACAGCAAGAAAAAAATAGAATATTTAGCGATCTACTATCTAGGTTAAAAAATGATATTAGCAGTATTCAAAACACAGATCGTACAAAATGGTTAGTTTTTGAGGCAGAAATATTAGTAAATTTAGCCAATCAATATTTACATACACTAAAAGATAAAAAACAATGCTTAGATATAATGCAGCATGCAGATAACCTATTGCAACGAAGTAACCAAAACTTAACATTTTATATACGAGAAAAACTAAATAACTCAATTGCTAAGTTGCAAACTATGAATTATATAAACAGTGATGATATATATCTAAAATTAAATTTTATAGAAATAATAATAGAAGAAGCTTCTGCATCTGATTTAATAAATTATAACAAAGCAAAAACCACAGAAACAGTGAAAGCAAATGTAGTTACTAATAATGAGTCAACTGTATACCAATTTGTTATAGAAAAGCTTAATTTATTATGGAATAATCTAAAACAATTGTTTATTATTACTCAAAGAAATTTAGATGATATTTACCCTCTTCCTCAAGATCAAGAAATAAATACTATTAAACTAATAATTATTTCTAATATTGAACAAGCTAAAATCTCTTTGCTAACTAGGCAGCAACAAATATTTAACAATAGTATTAAAAATATTAGTGAGAAGTTAAAATATTTACCTAGCAAGCACAACAACAAACTAATACATGAATTGGAGTTATTAGCAAAAATAGATTTCTCTATACCAGCAGAAGATATTTTATCTGAAACATTATATGCGCTATCACAATTTAATATAGAATTTAATGGGGCAGATAAAAAGAGCAATAATACTCAAGATGAATCTACTAACTCCAAGGACAACAACTAATGAAAGGCTATATGTTATGGCTACTAATACTATTTTTTGTGGCTTGTTCTTTTTATTTTTTATTAGATAGCCCTAGCTACGTTCTAATTAGCTTTAAATCGTATACATTTGAGACCACATTGTTAAGTTTCATCTTATGTTTTGTATCATTGTTTATGATTTTATATGTTATAAAAGCAGTGCTATTCTTTTTTTTAAGTGCTATACCTAGTTTTTGTAAACATTTAGCTAATAATGAAAAAAACATACAGAATAAATTTAATCATGCTGTCGTTTATACGTTTTTAGGAGAATGGAAAACAGCCTATAAATATTTTTCATATATAGCTAGCAGCAAGCAGAAAAATTTTATTTATACTATATCTGCTGCAATACTTGCAAATAGAAATAAAAACTATTTGGAAGCAAAAAACTGGTTACTTGAAAGCAAAAAATACTGTAACACAGTTAAACAGCATGATGTAATAAATGTTGTATTATCTAAAATATATGTTAATCAAGAGCAACACAAACAAGCCCATGCTATTTTAACTGAGTTGAACGCAAGGTATCCACTTAATTTTTCAATATTACCGATGTTAATAACTACATTAACTTATTTTAAAGATTGGAATAATCTATTACGCTTACTTCCAGATATAAAAAAAACTAACATCCTAGGCGCAACCAAATATATTGATTTTGAGCATAAAGTAATATATGAATTTTTGCATAAAGTTATTGACCAAACTAATAGTAGTCAGCACTTAAATAAAGATATAATTTTAGAAAAACTAAATTATAAATGGAGCCAATTGCCAACTAATTATAAAAAAAAACCTACTTATATTAGTATTTATGTGAAATCATTAATAATAGCTAATTGCAACGAATTAGCTATCAAAATACTTGAGCAGCATTTATGTAATGGTGTATACAATTTAGAGCTTATCAGTATTTATGGCAATCTAAAAATTAATAATTATTCTAAACAGTTAAAAATATTAGAAAGATTTGCAAACGAATTTCAACATAACTACAAGTTTATGCTTTTATTAGGAAAAGCATCTTTAAGTAACAAATTACTAGGAAAAGCATACTCCTATTTTGAAAAAAGCATAGCTATCCAAAAAAATGCATTAGCATATAAAGGGATAGCAGATATATGCTTATTTGAAAACAAGCCTGAACAAGCAATAAAATTTTTTAACCTTGCTTTTAATGAAGTACATTTACAAGAAACAATGTAAAGATAACTAAAGAACTGCTATACCATCTTAAATTAAAAGGGTATAGAAAATTTGATAAATAAAAAATATAACAAATAGAGAGATGTTTATGAATACTATAACTTCTACTATATTATCGTTAGTAGTTTCTCAAATGAATCCTACTGTAGGAGACATAGAAGGGAACACTGAAAAAATTATAGCTACTTCAATATCAGCACGAGATGAGTTAAAAGCAGATTTAGTAATTTTTCCTGAATCTAGCATTGTTGGTTATCCTGCTTACGATATTCCTTATGAAGAAAACTATCACACTAGAATATCGCAAGCCATTGACAAATTAAGAGAGGTCAATGATGTTACTATGGTTTTAGGGGTAGCTTATCATGATTCAAATCAAATAATAGTTATTAATAACGGTACTCTTGAATACGAGTATAGCTCTGTAATAAATAAAAAAGGTAATTATAGAGAAGAATGTGGTTTTGCTAGACCTATAAATCTTTATAAATGCAAGAATTCTAAAATAGGTTTTTTAATAGGAGATGATATTAATAATACCGATATTTTATATACCTATAAAAATTGTAACGCTGACTTAATTATATCTCTTAACTCACCTGTATTTTATCTAAAAAACTATGAGCCTTTAATAGACTATGCAAAAAAAGCTAGTAAAATAATAAATAGCCCTGTAATTTGCTCTTGCCTAGTTGGATCTCAAGATCAATTTATTTTTACTGGCGGTTCTCTTGCAATAGACAAGCAACAAAAAATAGTAGCACGAGCAAAGTATCTGCAAGAGCAATTATTTCCTATAGAATTTATTCAAGAAAGTAAAAATATAGTAGGTAAAATATATAGTAATTTAGAATATAATAGCATGGAAATGCTATATTCTTGTTTAGTTGCAAGCTTATACGACTATATTCACAAAAATGGCTTTAATAAGGCTGTTTTAGGATTATCTGGCGGTATTGACTCTGCAGTTACAGCCACTATTGCGGTAGATGCTTTAGGTAAAGATAATGTTATTGCAGTAATGATGCCTTATAAGTATACGAGCTCTAAAAGTATAGAACTAGCGGAACAACTTGCTGAAAATTTAGGAATAGAATTAAAAACAATACCTATACATGAAATTTACAATGTAGTTTCAGATAAACTCATTTCAAATTGTGATTCTAAGACGCAATCAGAAATTAACTCTGGAAATATACAGGCAAGATCAAGAGCTCTGCTACTAATGACTATTGCTAATACACATAATGCAATTGTTCTCAATACTGGGAATAAAAGTGAGATAGCAACAGGTTATTTTACTATGTATGGTGATAGCATTGGAGGATTTGCCGTGTTAGCAGATGTCTTCAAGACCATAGTGTACTTGTTGGCGGATCATAGAAATCAACAATCAAAAGTAATTCCCAAAGAGATAATTACCAGAGAACCAACAGCAGAATTACATAACGGTCAGTTAGATAGACAATATCTTCCCCGTTATAAAATTTTAGATCAAATAATACAAATGTACTTAGAAGGATCAAGCGTCGCAGATATAATGGATGAAATTTATATAGATAGAGAAACCGTACAAAAAATATTAAATATGATAAACAAAACTGAGTATAAACGTAATCAGCTTCCAGTAGGGCCTCTAGTGGAATATTTTGGATTTGATAAAACTATAAGAGACTTCCCAATAACCAATAAATGGGTATATTAATAGAACTATGTTGGAAATAGCATTTTTTTATTGCTTTAAAAACCACTTGTTAAATTGAAATTAAAATTTGTGGTTGCTTGATCGTCATTGATTTGATATTTGTTTATTTCTAAAACCTTTATTTGATTTTGTTTTTTTCTAACTGAAATGAACAATACTTTGTTTAAATTATCAGCAACGGATTAACTTTTACATCTTTTGCTCTATTAGAAAAAATAATTAATTTAATACCACTAAAATTATTTATTTTATTTGCAAATTCATATAAAATAATCAGATTAACATTTTAAACAAATGGATTTTATAAATTGCAGTTTAATATACTCTGTATAATCATGGCTCTTTTGTTTATTATGTTATTATTTAAATTGAAATGTTGCCTATTATTTAAAACATGATTTCACTACTAAGGTAATTTAAATTTAATATATACAGATGGCAGATGAAAATGCTAGGTTTCAGGGCTAAGTAAAATGGTTTAATTCAAGGCAAAATACTGCAGGAATGCAAGTGCATTTCAAAGTGTTTTAACGATGAAGTAAATCTTTTTAATAGCCCCCAAAGG
>CAKNAD010000042.1:0-8130 GCA_929200515.1 Candidatus Gorgonimonas leptogorgiae
ATATAATTTACTTTTGAGCTGTCCAGATCTATCGATACGACCATTTAAATCAAAACTTTTCCCTTTTGATTTATATTCTATAAAATCTATTACATCTGGTATATTATCAACTAATTGAATATTCTCATTAAAAAAATTAAGAATTTTTTGTATAAATAGCAAAGTGTGGTACTTCATAGAATTAAACGTTACGGTTTTATTAACCCTAACTTTTCTTCCCTGAGCTATCAATTTTTCTACTTTACTTCGTAACTCATGTTGATTGTTTTCTTGAGTTACGTATAAATTGTCTCTTGCGTCAATATTTCTTATTGATTGGCTATCTTCAGTATCTAGTTGTTGAGTTGGAATGTCATTTGTTGCTTGTCTAGATGAAATACTGCTTACTATATTAGGTATACTCATGTACAAATCTCCTTAATACTTCCCTATAAACACATCCATTATAGCTTCAAGAGCATAGTAAATGCCATGTATCCATACAATTCTATTATTAATTATGGCTCTATTATACCTTATTATGCATGTTATATCAATTGCTATATTTACGCTCATAAAACAATAATTAACTATAATTGCTATCAAACAAATTTCTAATATAGACTCTGTAGATCATAATAGCAAAAAGTATATTTTTTTTACTGATTTTATAGAATTACTGGATAATCCTACAAAAATACTAACAGAAAAGAAAATATAAACCTTCTAAAAAAAATTTAGTAATAGCTAAATACGAAATAATGAACTTTTCCTGTTGATAACATTCAAAGGTTTTTTAAGGTTTAATTATTAGGATTTAGAAAATATTATGATTTCAGCATCAGCATCAGCATTAACTGCTACTTTGCCAGCATTAAATAATGCAGATATTCAAATACAAAAACAACAAGTCAGTCGTTTTACTAGCGATACAGAAACTATACCTCTAGTTATAAAAGCAGCAGAAGTTACTAGCATGAATTGCTATATAATTTCATACGCCTTTGATACTGCTTCTATAAATGAAATAGCACAAGAATTACATAAAAATGGAAAATCAAAAAGCTTAAAAGAAATATATGATTTATTGTTAAATATTTTTACAAAGGCAACAGATGAATTTTATCAATATGACTTTAATGGTGTTAAAGTAACTAATACAGCCTACATAAATACTTGTGAAACTAAACCAAAACTGCTTGCTATTTTAAACTCTATAAAAGAACAATTAACCGCAGCTTCTATCAATCAAATTTCTAATATAGACTCTATAGATACAGAAAATATTGTAGACCATCATAGCAAAAATTATTATTTATTTAATGCTTTTACAAAATTACTAGATAGTCCTCAAGAAATACTATTTAAAGATGACAATTTTTTTTCCCAAACAAATATAATATTACTTAGTCAGGGCACCTCAGATATAACCGAGCTAAAAAATATTTTAGAATTGTTTCCAACAAAAATTAACATTACCAGAGCAGATATATCCTATAGTGAAAATCCTAAAGTTTCTACAAATTCAGATAGCAATATCACAGTTAAAAAAATTAAATTAGATAATACAAAAAAATTTTCAGAACAACATTTAACTGAAAAATTCGATTTAATATTTATGCTACATGGTTTATGCTATTGCGGTATTACAAGAACGGAAGATATACCATCTTGTGCTGGAATTAAGATGTATCGCCCTGGAGAACTAAAAAAATTTATATCAAATGTATTTAATATAATGGATACAAATAACCCACAGTCAATGGCAATTCTAGAAGGTGCTAATTTTCATGAGCCTAAATTCTGGGAGTCTGAAATACAACAATTTAATCTTGAACAAAGCAGTAACTTTAGAGCAGAAATTATAAGAAATTATCTAGATACATTTAGAGGTATTATGATATCCTCAATCTCTAATGATAATTCATAATGTAAAAAATTTCTTATTGTTATCCTCTTTTGCCGATAATCTGTTTGTTATATACGCCTTCTACTAGAAGATACTTTTTTCTACAAGCAATTTTTTAGCAACTAAATTAGATTATTATTTTTTAATTTAATATTGCTAAATCTTCAAGGTAGATATAAGAAGCTCTAGTTTGATGTAGAAAATATAGAGAAACTCATCAAATACGATTGGAAATAGCATGGATAGCGGCATCTTTAATTTAACTAGCCCTTTTTATTTGATAATCCCTTTAGTGTTGATGGCACTTATACCATTTTTTGCAGTTATGGGATCTTCATATTTAAAATTAGTGGTTGTATTTTCTATTTTAAGAAATGCTACAGGGTTACAACAAATACCTCCTAATATAGCAATGAATGCTTTAGCCATTGTTTTAACAGTATATATAATGGCTCCTGTTGGGTTTGAAACTTGGGATACAATTAAACAAGAAGATATTGAATTTTCAATAGATAAAGACATGTCATGGATGAATGATTTTTCTAGCATTACTAGAGCATATAAAAATTTTTTAAAATCTCATACATCAGAACGAGAACAAAAATTCTTTATTAAAACCGCTAAAAATATTTGGCCACAAAAGTATCAGCAACAATTAGATACTGACGACCTGATGGTATTAATACCAGCGTTTTGTATCAGTGAATTATCTAAAGCTTTTCAGATAGGGTTTCTTTTATATTTGCCTTTTATTATTATTGATTTAATTATATCTAATATTCTTTTAGCCATGGGAATGATGATGGTATCTCCTATGACTATATCATTGCCATTTAAGTTATTATTGTTTGTACTATTAGATGGTTGGACTCGATTAATACATGGGTTGATATTAAGTTATGGGTAATCCAGAAATATTAAATTTGACTTCACAAGCGTTAATGCTGATTTTGATTCTATCAATGCCTCCTATTATAGCAGCGGCTGTTATTGGTTTAGCTGTTAGTTTAGTGCAAGCATTAACGCAAATACAAGAACAAACTCTACCATTTGCTTTCAAATTAATTGCTGTAATTATAAGTATTTTTGCGACAGCAAGATGGATGAGTATCGAGGTCTATCAATTTTCTCTAGCTGTTATGAAAATGATTGCAGAGATTTAATTAAATGCCTATAGATCAATTTAAACAGTCGTTTTATATTTTTGCGATGTCGTTACCACGAATAATTGCGTTATTTACATTATTTCCACTAATGAATAAACGTAGTTTAGGCGGAGGATTAATTCGTAATGGTATCGCCGTAGCATTAATGTTATTCTTGTTTCCTGTACTAGTAGATACAGCTGGAGATAATATAGATTTTAATACTAATCAAACTTTCTTGTTAGTAATCAAAGAATTAATTATTGGTGCTTTTATGGGATTTTGTTTTGCTATTCCTTTTTGGGGGTTAGAAGCAGCAGGATCTTTTATAGATAACCAACGTGGTGCTTCAATAGCAAATATGATGAACCCATTTTCTGGTGCAGAAACTTCACCAATGGGTATTATATTTTATCAAGCTATTATTGCTATAGTAGTAGCAACTGGAACATTTTTATTTTTATTAGATATTATATTTCACAGTTATATAAATTGGCCAGTATTTAGTTTTTATCCTCAAATTGAATTACAAGAGTCGGTTTTTTTTCTACAACAATTTAATTTAATTGTTAAAATTGCTATGTGGTTAGCGTCTCCAGTAATTATTTCTATGTTTTTAGCAGAATTTGGTATAGCGATTATTAGTAGGTCGGCTCCACAATTAAATGTTTTTATTTTGGCTATGCCAATAAAATCAGCGATTGCTGTAGCCGTTCTTAGTGTTTATGTAAGTATAATGTTAAAATTATCGCAACAACAAATACTAGGTGTCAATAAAGCTATTGATATTTTAGGAGCTAGTTTGCAATGAGTTCATCAGCTGAAAAGACTGAACAGCCAACACCTAAAAAATTAAGTGATGCTCGTAAAAAAGGTGAAGTGGCTAAAAGCAAAGAAGTTTCTAGTACTTTTGGTTTTATAGCAGTAATTGCACTGTTGTGGTATATGAGCGACACATATATAGTAACTATTCAAGAAATGGTATTATTGCCCACCACAGTTTATACTGAACCTTTCTATAAAGCATTAGATGTAGTGATTCACGGTATTTTACAAAAAACTATTGAATTAATATTGCCTTTAGTTGTTGTAGCTATGGTAGCTGCTGTTTTAGGGAATGTTATTCAATTTGGTTTTTTATTTGCTGCTGAATCAATAAAGCCAGATATCAAAAAAATTAATCCTATATCTGGTTTTAAAAAAATATTTTCAATGAAAAATTTGGTAGAGTTTATTAAATCAATTATAAAAATTTTATTTCTTTCTTACGTAGTATATGACGTATTGTATAATAGTATGGGCGATATGGTACATTTACCACATTGTGGAACCTCTTGTATGTTACCTATGACAGGAAGCTTATTAAAAAAACTGTTACTATATGCCGCTTTAGCATTTATTATTATTTCTGTAGTAGATTATCTGTTTGAACGTTTTAACTTTATGAAACAAAATAGAATGAGTAAGGATGAAGTAAAGCGTGAATATAAAGAAAACGACGGTAACCCAGAAATAAAACAAAAGCGCAAACAGATACACCAAGAAATGGTAAATTCAGCAGAAAATACTAAGCAATCTGATGTAGTAATAAAAAACCCTACTCATTTAGCTATTGGTTTACGTTATCGTGAAAACATAACCCCTTTACCTGTGGTAACAGTAAAAGGCAGGGGTGGTAATGCTAAGTTTATTATTAATATTGCAGAACAAAAAGGAATTCCTATATTAGAAAATGTTCCTTTAGCCCATGCTTTGTTTCACCTAGATGTAACCGATTTTATTCCTAGTGATTTAATTGAACCCGTGGCGGAAGTATTTCGTTGGGTACAAGAAATTAAGCCTCAAGAAGAAGATGATATCGGTGATAGTCATAGTGATTTATTATAAATTTTTTAGTTGGTGTGTTAAAACTTATACACCTTATATTTTAAGGTGTATAGGGGTATTGTATAGAAGTGTATAACTACATAAAGACACCAATGTAGTTATAAAATTATTTGTATGCTATTAGTTAGAATTTATAACGTGCTATCAATGAAGCTCCATATTCCTGCATATGATCACCTATAGTATAGTCAGCATTTAATTCTAGATTAAAATTACTATTAAACTGTAAATCAAAAGTTGCATCTAAATTAAGGTTATGAGCACTTGGTTTACGATTAATTACTACTCTATTGATATTACTGTTATTAACCATAAGTGTTAACCTATCGTCGGTACTATCGTTTGCAATAATATGAGTATAACCCATCCCAAACTTATAATTAAGTTGAGTATTATTATGTAATTTTACTTTTTTACTAATAGCAGGGCCTATAGTTAAATTAAATAAATTACTTTCTTTTTTCTCTACATTAGTGTTATCGAATTTTGATTGATGAGCATCTACTTCTATTTTCGCATAACCCATTTGTACATTCAAAATTAATTCAGGAATTAAATTATTATTAACTGCAGATCTGCTAATATCAAATGCACGGTTGATATCTATATTAAACCCAAAAACTTCTGAGTTATACTTAGGTATAGTTTTATCTGCGTCTTTACTTTCATGCTCATTTTTTGTATAAAGCAGTGTAAAACTAGAATTTAATTGGCTATCATCATTGCTGATATAAACGGCTACATCTTGACTGTCAATATCGTCTTGCCCTTTTTCAACTCCTGTTGTACCACCATAAATATTTGAATTAGACTTACTATTACCATAACTAATTCCTAATAATGTAGACTCTGTTAAATTAGCGTCTACACCTACATTAAATAAAGTAGTTGATACTTTATAATAATCTTGGTTGTTAAAGGAGTCTTCTTTGCTGTACTGATAGCCTGAACTAATCCAAATATCTAAGTTTTCTGCTACAGAACCAGAGCTTATACCGCTAAGGTTGCTAGCCAAACCGCTTAACATAGATTTTTTGTTAATTCTAGTCTTAATGGTTTTTACGATTTGTTTTTCTATTTGCTGTACAACAAGTATCTGCTCATTAGAATTATTAGGATTTAAATAATCCTGTTTAGCTTTTTCATTATTAGCGAATAATCTATTAGCGGCTTCTAAAGTTGTAGTACTTGGAGTCAAGTCGTTATGATTATCATTTGGATGGGATCTTGTAAATCCTGAAATTATTTTAGTTAAATTTTCAACCTTCTCTTCTGTTTCAACTATCTCCTGTTTTAAGCTCTCTACCGATTTACCTTTATTAGCTAAAGCTGTTTCTACCGCTTTATGCGCTGCATCATTTGCTTGTTTAGCTTGCTTAGCTGCATCTTCTGAGGTTTTTTTTGCTTCTTTTGCTACTTCTGTAGTTTTTGCTGCTGTAATTCCTGCACCAATAGCCTTGTCTCTTGCCTCTTCTGCTTTAGCTAAGGCTTGACCTGCTGCTGTTTTTGCTGCATTTGCAGTTTGTTCAGCATTACTAGCAGCTGTTTTTGATGATTTTGCAGTTTTTTCAGATTCTGCTACTTTTGCTAAGGCTTGATCTGCTACTTTTTTAGCATTACCTGCAGTATTATTAGCAGTTGTAGATTGTTCGTTAGCTACTTTTGCTACTTCTGTAGCACTGCTTGCAGTTGTTTTTGCATCCTTTGCAGTTTTTTCAGATTCTGTTGCTTTTGCTAGGGCTTGATCTGCTACTTTTTTAGCATTATCTGCAGTATTATTAGCAGTTGTAGATTGCTCGTTAGCTACTTTTGCTACTTCTGCAGCATTGCTTGCAGTTGTTTTTGCATCCTTTGCTGTTTTTTCAGATTCTGTTGCTTTTGCTAAGGCTTGGTCTGCTACTTTTTTAGCATTATCTGCCGTATTATTAGCAGTTGCAGATTGCTCGTTAGCTACTTTTTCCGCATTTTTTGCAAACTTAGCTGCTAACTCTGCTGAAGTTTTTGCTTCATCTGCTTTTTTTTCAGTTTTTTTAGCGTCTTCTTTAGTTTGAGTAGTAGCTACATGTGTGGCTAATGCTTGTTGCGTAGCTTCATCTTTAAAAGATTTAGCCTTATCTGCATAATCTTTAGCATTATTTGCACTAGTTTCAGCTTTTTGGGCGTTTGCACTAGAAGATGCTACCGACTCTATGGTTTTATCTTTATTTTGCTTGGCTATTTCTGCTGAATGTGCTGCTAACTCTGCTGAAGCTTTTGCTTCATCTGCTTTTTTCTCAGTTTTTTTAGCGTCTTCTTTAGTTTGAGCTGCTGCTACATGTGCAGCTAATGCTTGTTGTGTAGCTTCATCTTTAAAAGATTTAGCCTTATCTGCATAATCTTTAACATTATTTGCACTAATTTCAGCTTTTTGGGCGTTTGCACTAGAAGATGCTACCGACTCTATGGTTTTATCTTTATTTTGCTTAGCTATTTCTGCTGAATGTGCTGCTATTTCTGCTGCCTTTTGAGCATTAGTGGTGTTTTCTGCTACTTTTTCTGCTGAACTAGTAGCTTGTTTTGCTGACTCACTAGCAGCGGTTGCACTGTTTGCAGCATTGTTTTCTGATTGTTTAGCTTGCTGTGCTGACTTTTGTGAATGTTCTGCCTGAGCTGTAGCTGTTTTTGCCGCAGTTTGAGCATCAGTGGTATTTTCTGCTACCTTTTCTGCTGAGCTAGTAGCTTGTTCCGCTGCTGTTTTTGCTGAATTTTCACTGTTTTTTGCATTTGATGCAGACTTGGTTGCTAAATCTGCTGAAGCTTTTGCTTCACCTGCTTTATCCTCTGTTTTTTTGACGTTTTCTTGAGTTTGAGTAACTGCCATTTGTGCATTGTTAGTATTTTCTGCTGCTTTTTCTGCTGAGCTAGCAGCTTGTTCCGCTACTGTTTTTGCTGAATTTTCACTGTTTTTTGCATTTGATGCAGACTTGGTTGCTAAATCTGCTGAAGCTTTTGCTTCACCTGCTTTATCCTCTGTTTTTTTGACGTTTTCTTGAGTTTGAGTAGCTGCCATTTGTGCCTTGTTAGTATTTTCTGCTACTTTTTCTGCTGAACTAGCAACTTGATCTGCTACTGCTTTTGCTGAATTTTCACTGTTTTTTGCATGTGATGCAGACCTAGTTGCTAAATCTGCTGAAGCTTTTGCTTCACCTGCTTTATCCTCTGTTTTTTTGA
>CAKNAD010000042.1:8230-14828 GCA_929200515.1 Candidatus Gorgonimonas leptogorgiae
TTCACCTGCTTTATCCTCTGTTTTTTTGACGTTTTCTTGAGTTTGAGTAGCTGCCGTTTGTGCAGTTTTTGCACTATTTGCAGCATTAGTTGCCTCTTGGGTAGCTTTGTTAGCAGCATCTTCAGCGGCTTGTTTATTAGCTTGTGTTACCACAATAGCATTAGCTGTATTTTCTGATCTTTCTCGAGCTGAATTTGCAAAACCATTAGCTCTATCAGCTGCCTCTTTAGCTAATCTTGCATTTTTTGCTGCTTCATCTTCTGATTGAGCAGCAAGATCAGCTGAGTTTTTCGCTGCAACTTGATCTGAATCAGCCTTTGTAGCAGAACTAGCAGCTTCGCCAGCTTTATCTATTGCTTTTTGTGCGGAATCTCGTGCTAACTTTGAGTTGTTTGCTGCACTATCAGCAGAGTGTTGAATTGCAGCCGTTACTTCATCTACATGATCCGAATTTGCTTTAGCATTTTGTTCTGACGTTTTTGCTGAGTCTGCTGATAGACTAGCCTGCTTTTTATATTCTTGAATTACATTTTCAGTTGTTTTTATTTTACTGATTTCACTAGCTAATTTAGTATCTATTGTTGTACTTATACCATTATTTATATTTTGTTTTTGCGTATCTGTAGCAGGTATAGTATTACCATCAACCATAGACACTATGGTACTTGTAATTGCATCAGCTGCTGTAGTATCAGCTGCCATACTAGGGGCAATAGGTAGTATAAGTGACAATACTACTTTTAAGGGTAACTTAGAGAATAAGCGGTTATAGGGTGTTTTTTTAATATTTATTACTGCCTTCCGAATTAGCATCATAAAAATACCATTTATTAATTTGTTTTTAATGTTAAGATAATTAATCTCATCATTGCTAGATTGTGTTACATCCTTTTTTAATTTACGATATAAAAAACAAGAATGCAACTAATTTAAAAGTAAAAAATATACTGTAAATTACATATAATCTAAGTAATATCGAGACAAACTAGTGGTTTCTAAAATAAAATATTTTATTTTTTAAGATATGCTTGATGAATGAAGCAAATAATATTAAAGAGATAAACTTAGTACCGACGCATAAACAAGAGCTGTATAATATTTTTTTTATAGGGTAGTATTCACAAATATGTGTCATATGTTTTAACCTTATTAGAATTATTTATAACTGTATTTTAACATATGACACGGGGTATTAATCGTTCCTATACTTCTTTTAGGCGTTGTGAATTTCATTTAATAGTTCTGTTGCCATATTCATTACCGTTTTATTTTTTGATAGTACTAATTTATTAAGAATATCTTCACTTTCTTTGTTTCTTCCTTCTAGCATTAATGCCAACCCTAAAAAGACTTTTGCTTCTTCTTGCTTAGGATTATCTTTTAGATGTTTTTGCAGTATTTCTATAGATGCAGGGTATTTTTTTCTGTTCATAAATTCTATAGCTAATCCTAAGGCGCTTATGGTATGATCATCATTAACATATTCAAGCCCATTATAAATACCAAAAGCATGTTTTGGTAATCCAGCAGCACTAGCCATTAACGCTATATCAGCAGCTAGTTTTGTAACCTTTTTATCTAACACTTAGCACCCCACACAATAGCAAATTATTAAAATTTTTGGATTATACCTTGTAATGCATCTTTCATAGCTTTAATTACACTTGCTCGTAAATTTTCAACTACTAAATATTTATTATATTCAACTTGAAATTCAAGCATATCCGAAGTATTGTTTGGATCCATGCTTGCCAACTTAGCTCTTAAAACGTTATCTAATCGATCAGCGTGATTACCAAATGTTTGAGTAATAGTATCAAAACTCAACCTAGTAGCTTGTGGTTGATTAAAGTTTTGATTTAAAGTCTCTTGATAGTTGTTCATACTTACTTTCCTTGTTATTATTTATGTTTTTTTTCGTGAAATAAACTCCATCTTTTATCAACTACTTCCATAGAAGCAACAAGTGCTGTTAAAATCCCATCTATTTTATTATATTCTTCTACAGTATTTTCTTTTTGTTTTAATGCTTTTATTCTTAGCGCTTCCTCTAATAAAATATGCATTATTTCGTTACGATAATCACCACTTTTATCGTTTTTTAACTTTTCTTCTACGTTAGATAGAAATACTTCATTCTTTTTTTTCATTTGTTTTTGTTCCTCCAAGGTAATAAGTTGTTTTTTTCCCGTTGCTATTTAGTAATAAATAATCTATTGATATTCCTTCTATTTTGTACCTATTATTAATAATTGATCCAACAAGATATTTAGAATTATCTTGTAGAATTATATAAGGTATCTTGCCAACGTTAATGCTTTTAATATTGAGCTTAATATTTTCTTGAGATTCTTCTTCAATTTGTATAAATTGTCCAGCATAGGTTGTCTCTAGTTTTATTAATGGATTGTTATTATAATTTGTATTAAATTCATTAATTAGTTTTTTTATTTTATAAACTTGATTTTCTTCTAAAAGTCTACCTTTTAAAACGATTTCTTGGTTGGAATGAGCGATAACCTGAATGTTAGAACCAAGCCCTTGTTGGCCAATTATATTATTTAAAATAGACAGCCTTGTATCAAAAGTTTCTACTTGATCGATAATAGTTATTAAGCCTTCAACTTTATCTTTTAATAATGCAATAACCTTATTTTTTTCGTCTATTGTTTTAGTATATCCCTTGAGAGTTAAATTTCCTGGAGTGTTATCCATTTCTAGTTGTAAATTTTCTGAAGATACAGTATTAAGTTCTAATTTAGCTTTTTCAAAAATATCATTCATAATATATATTTTTGTATTAAACTTAATATTACTTTTATTTAGTTTACGATATAACTGTCGTTCTTGAGTATACGATTGGCAGTATCCTGTTATTAATAATAAATCATTTGTTGCTTTTTTAAACTTAATGTGTTTTATATTCAGTTCATTTTTTATTTGTTTTGCGGTTTCTAGAATATTAGTTTTATTTTCTATATTGCTAATATTGCCATCATATCTGTTAGTAAGAAAAAGTATAGTGATTATTAGCAAGATAATAGAAGTGGTTGCTATTTTTAAGAAAGCGGTTTTTTTCTGATTATTAGCTGATTTTTTCTCTTTAACTGTATCTTTGTCAGTATTATCTTGATCTTTCGTTAGTGTGTTATCAATTTCATCATTATTTTCTTCCTGACTGTCTTTTTTTGCAGAACTATCAGCAGAATCCTTTATATCATCTATGTTATCATCTAAATTTATATTATTGTTTGTTTCAGGTATTTGTAATTTTGGCCAAGTAGTATTATCAGGTCCAACTGCAAAAAATACAGAATTAGTAGTAAAAACATCATAATAGTGTAGTTTTGCATCTAGATTTGCAATATTATTTGCAATTACAATTGGTTTTTCTGATAAGGATTCTACAAATATAGTATTATCTTCTTTTATAATTATTTTAAATTCGTTTTCACTTAGTGAATCATCAGTTAAAACAATATCACATTCAAAGTCTTTTCCTACTATATATTCACCATGTGCAATAGGAATTTCTGCTCCTATATGATTACCAGTTAAAACCTTTAAATAAAAACCAGCCATTTAAATCCTTATGATATGTTTGTATAAAAATATATGGTAATAGCCTTGTTTTAATAATAATTAATTAGAAGAATAGTGTTTATTTTTTATTTCTGTAATTAATATTCGGAAGCTTATTTATTTTGTTTACATTTATATGTTTTCTAGTTAAGTATCTGTGTTTTTAATTACTACTAATAAGCCTTGATATCACTTAATATCTATAAATATAGCAAATACTTGTATTTAGCTATTACCATAATAGGAAAAAAACTTACAATAAAATTAAAAAATTTATATTTTAAGGGTTTTATACAGCTTTTACTATATTTATTAAAGTTGTTTTCGGTATTGTTTTCTTTATTATTCCTAATAAATAAAAATTTATATTTATACGTATATGGGAATAAGAAACATAAGTGTATTTTTGTTGTAGCTCGCCTTGAATTCTCTTCTTTTCTTTTGCCTCGTATATATATCTAATAAAAATTATTAGCTGGCTGTCGATCAAGATTGAAAGAAAACAATAAACTACTTTATTAAGTATTAATGATTAAACAAATGAAATTATTAATTAATGCCATAGTTTTAGAATACGGAGAATTCACATGGCAAAACCCTCTAATATAGATGATAAATTAATCAAACTTATTTTAACAAAAGGTGATAAATCAGCATATGATATCTTAGTAGTGAAATACCAAAATAAAATTGTATCTATTGTAAACTCATTTGTAAAAAACCTACAAGAAGCAGAAGATTTAACACAAGAAGTATTTATTAAGGCTTATATACACTTGAAATCTTTTAAAGGTAATAGCTCTTTTTACACTTGGTTGCATCGTATAGCAATCAATACTGCTAAGAGCTATTTGATAAAAAAAAAACGAACTGTTATAGTAAGTACTGACGATGAAGATGAGTCTCTTGATGGTATTATTTCAGAAAGCACGCATTCATCACTAGATATTTTATTAGGTAATAAATTGTCATCTATTATACAGCGAACAATTAGTTTATTGCCTGAATCATTAAAAGTATCCTTTATTTGTCGTGAGATATATGGAATGAATTATTCAGATATTGCAAAAATTTTAGATTGCCCTTTAGGAACTGTACGATCGAGACTTTTTAGAGCTAGAGAAATAGTCAATAAAGAAATAAAAAAATATACAAAAGCTGAATAATTTAACTAAACTAACGATATAAATTAAATTTGCAATTGTCTTTTATATAAGTTTATCGGAAGCCATATGGATAAAAAACACGATGCTATAGAGAGTAATGGTAATAGCGAATTAGCAAGTAGCTGTTTAGATATGATATGGGATAATAATATAACAGATGATCAATTAAAAATAGTTTTAGAAACTGTTAAAAGTCCTAAGATACTACAAAAGTTATCAGAATATCAGTATAATCAAGATATTATAAAAAGTCAGGTATCTACTAATTATATTAATATAGTAGAATCAGTAAATCAGAAGCTTACAAAGATACAACATAAAGAGCAATTACAAGAAAAAAGAAAGTTTGTTAGATATCAGCAACTTATGACAGATAGAAGTTTTTTTTGGCCATTTTCATTACCTTCATTAACAATATGCGCTATCTTTTTTATTGTATTGTCTATTAATAATCCATCTCAAAACCAAGGCTCCCAAAGCTTAGCAATTAAAAACAATAATACGAATCAATATTTATTTAATGCTTCTCCATTAAAAGATATGCGTTATAATAGCTTGTCTACATTAGAAGAAGTATCGATAAATTTTAATTCAGATAAACTCTATAGTATAGAAGTGAATAATCAGACAAAATAATTATATTTACATCTACGCTAAGAAAACAATGGTTAATGTTTCTTTTCTATAGTTCTGTATACTATACAAATAATCATTGCTAGATACATGACTATTATTGACGAAAGCCAAGCGATAATATTCAATAAAGTGTCTAACAATATGTTCTTTGAATGACGGACGGTACAGCCGTTACTGCTAGTCGAGGCTTCTGTATAAGTCTATCTTTATTGATAGCAATAGCCGATGAAGCTAGAAGCTCCATCTTTTAAGGCGGGGTAGTTCACCGCCTTAACTTTTGATTTTTATTTTTAATTTTTTAGTAGTGCTGAAACCTAGCATTTTCATCTGCCACCTGTATATATAAATTCGGTAGCATCATTAAAAAACTATATTAATTCATGTTAAATATTATAATAAGAGCGATTTTTAGTTTTATATCTTATATAAATAAAAGAGCACAATGCAGTAAAAGCCATAGCTATGGAAGAAACTGTTAGTATTATTTTTGATACGTCATTAAAAGACTCACAGTCTTTTGTAGTAGTAGAACTAGCAAAATAATCATTAACAGCTTCGGTATTACTACTAATTAAGCAAGGATTTGTTAGTTCTACATAGCTAGACCATAATCTTGCTGGTACTTTTTGAGTTTCAGCATTATAAAGTATAGCGCTAAGACCATAGTATGATTTATCGCGTATTGAAGATAACGTATAAAAAAAATTTAGAGGAGTTAATATTTTATTCATTGTTGTATTGAAAATAATAAAATTACCTTCTGCAAGAGGATCTGGCGGGTATATATTTTCATTATAATTTTCAGGAATAAATATAGTATCAAAACTAAAAGCATCTGAATTACATACGTATTTTATCATGTTAGCTACTAGTATATTTATATTAGATAAGGGACTATTACAATCTAACGGTTCTAATGCTAAACAGTTAATAGAATAAAATACCATTACAGAAAAAAATATTTTTTTTATCATTTTACTACCATAGTTAAATTTTGTTATTGTTATATATGGGTAGATTAAACCTATAACAAGCTATTAATTTAAACAGCTCTTTGCTTATAATATCAAATAGTTTTTAAAAATAAAATTTTTTTTTGGCTTTTTATTTAGCTGTTTTATAATACGCCATTTATAAAATATCCTTCTTGTGTTATTCAAAAATTTACCATAAAGTTTATAATTACAAATCAATACTATAATATTTTTTAGCAT
>CAKNAD010000043.1:0-3003 GCA_929200515.1 Candidatus Gorgonimonas leptogorgiae
GGCTATTAAAACGATTTACTTCATCGTTAAAACACTTTGAAATGCACTTGCATTCGGGCAGTATTTTGCCTTAAATTAAACTATTTTATTTAGATCTAAAACCTAGCATGTTCATATGCCACACGTACATATGTTAACATATGACATGATTTTGTGAGTTGACTTGTATAATATGATAGCAGTTATGAAAAAAAAGACACAACTTTTGTTAATAAATCATGGATTTTTTTAATAAAATTTGATGCAAACTCCAGTGAGGTTGTCAGGTTTGAAGTTGCTCGATTTACTGATAAGTACTGAAACTGTGAGGTACTAGTTATTGAGTCTTTTTCACTTTGTATAGACTTATTTAAGTCTGTCCACTCTTTTGCTGTAAGCTTGCCCACACCGCTCGTATCTGAATAATTTATTTTTAAATCAGCTAATAATTTTTTATCATCTGCTGTTAGATAAGGTTCAGCAGCATAAACTGTGTTGGGATTATTAACATTATTTTGAAAATGTACTTTTCTTGCAAATAAATTATTAATTTCACCGCCTTGACCATTAGTATGGGACGCTGTTATATCTTTAACTAATTGACCATTGTATTCCCATGAATGCAAACCACCGTTTTCTAATAATACATGCCCGTAGTTAAAGTCATTTCCTAAATTTGCATTTAGTTGTGCTGGGGCGATAGTAGCATTATTTGTATTTGCGTTTGAAATTTCTATTGATTGGTTTCCCCTTTGTATAGTTATTTTAGGTACTTGTGCTATGCCACCAGAAAGATCAGTAGGATTAAACGGAGTGTCACTAGGTGCTGTAGTAAAAGTTACTGTGGTGCCGTCTCCCAGTACTAAACTGGTATCAGACATTATAGGAATTCCTACATTGAAAGAATCTACAGTTGTATCGCTTTTAGTTGGAATTAAAACGCCATTTTTATACAGAATCTGATTACGCTCGTTGTCATTAATAGCTAGCTCCATACCTTCAGCCCCTTGATTAAAGCTTACACTATAACCATTGTTTAATTCTATAGTGTTTCCATTGACACCCCAAGAAGGATTTGTATAATTAGCTGGTCCATTTTGAGCTATTGTAGCTTTTTCGCTTATTTTATTTATATGTTGTACAGTTTTAGTAGATTCATCTATTTTGGCAAGATGTGATGTGACTTGATCGTTTGAAAATTCTACGCTTTTTAATGTAGTAAATAAAGCAAGCTCTGGTAAATTTATCTTTTCTCCATCTATTGCAGAAATATTATTAACTTGGTTAGGATTTACAGGTGGGTTGTTTATCTCATTCATTTTTAACGCATCCTATTCTATTTAACTATTTAATTTTTGGAATTTAGTAAATTGTTTTTTAATGCCAATAATTTTTTATATTTTTTAATATCTTCTTTTACCGCCTGCTCAAACTTAGCTTTTTCTTGAGATATAGCTTTATTTATTTCATCCTGCTTTCCTGTTGCTAGGAGTAAAGCTTGCAATTTTTGTTTTACTTCTGGTGTGTATCCTATATTTTTAGTAAACTCTTGATAATTTTTTAATTGTTGTTTAGCTTCTGTAATTATATGAGCATTCTCTTGCATAAACAGATGATGACTTTTTTTTAGTTTTGTTAAATCAATTAGCTTAATTTTTTTAGACATTTTATTAGACCACCTATTAAATATAGTTATTTATAAGACCTTGGACAAACTTCAGCTTGAAATAAACTTCCTCTTTTTTTTATTAATCCAAGTTTTTTACGTTGTTGCATTGTTTGGTAATTCTTTAGATCAAACCACAAATATCCCGATAGCAAGCTGCCATCTATTAATCCCCCCATAATGCGACAATAATAATCTATAAGCCTAGCTGAAGTTAATGCGTTATCATTATTTAAGGTTAAAGCATCAACTTGCCCTTTTATATATCTAATTTTTGGAATATTATTAACAATAGTTTCAACAAACCAGATAAATGATCTAAATGGATTGTGTAAATTATTAATTTTTTTAGATATACGCCTATATATCACTACAATTACAGTATCTTTTTCGATACGATATATTATTTCTTTATCTCCATGCTCTATTCTATTTCCCAACCATAAAGATGTGCTATTCCAGTAATAGTCTCGCACTTTAATATTATTTTTAGTGAAATAATTAGTTAATATATCCATTATTCATACTTTTAGTTATTGATACCTATTATACGAGTTCGACTTTAAGAGTTGTTTTTTTAGTAGCTAAAAAATAGTGCTGGCGTACTTTATTTTTAAATATGGGGTATATGTGATTAATAAAAGTTAATTATTGTTGAAAACTAGTCTTTTTAGATGCTAGGTGTATTATAATAATATATTAATCAATATAAGGTTATTTTAATATTAAATATGAATATATCTCAACTCAATAAATTTTTAAATGAAATTTTTATTATTATTAAACATGCCGGGGTAGTGCTTAAAGATTATTTTAATCAAGATAATATTAACGTAGAAAAAAAAACAGATGGCTCTTCTGTTACCGATGCTGATTTAACATTAGATTCGCTTATACGCAATTATTTAAATAAAAAATTCCCTAGTATTCCTATAATTAGTGAGGAGTCTGGTATACCCCCCTTAGAAGAACGTAGCCAATGGCAACAATATTGGTTGATTGATCCACTAGATGGCACACAAGAATTTATTAATAAAAACAAATGGTTTTCAATAAATATAGCTTTAATTCAACATGGTCTGCCGGTATTAGGGGTAATTTATTTCCCTTTATTAGAAACAATTTATTTTGGTGGTATTGATCTAGGATCTTTTAAGCAAATAAATAATAAACAAAAAACAACAATTAAAACTAGAAAGTTAAATTCACAACAAATTATTGCTATTTCAAATATAGATCAGCAGAGGAGTAAAAACACTAACCTCTATTTAAAAAAGTTAGTAGATAAATTAGAAAACACTAAAATAATTAGGCATCCAGGGTCAATAAAATTTTGTATGCTAGCAGAAGGACAAGCC
>CAKNAD010000043.1:3013-11157 GCA_929200515.1 Candidatus Gorgonimonas leptogorgiae
GAAAAGCCGATATTTTACCGAAATTAGATAGGGTATCGGAATGGGATTTAGCAGCTTCTCAGGCAATTATTGAAGGTGCAGGCGGTGTGGTTTTAGATAAACAACAGCATAAAGTTGTATTTAATCAAAATACTTCTATTTTAGCTCCAGAATTTTTTGCAATAGCAGATCCTAAAAAGCAAAATTTGTTTTTCGATACTATAGATCTAGCAGATAAAAGTGCTAGATTTTAAAGCTAAACAAAAATTTTAAAGAGTTTATTATACATTAGTATTTCTTGGTTTTGTATATGCTAAATCTTTTGTATGAAAATAGGCTTGTTGTTTTGGTATTAGTTTTTCTATTGATAATGGCCGAGTATCTTTTGGTAAATTGCAATAATTTTCTTTGAGATCGGCAATAGTTATATTATAAGTCTGTATGTTGATTCCTGCGTTTGTTAATACCTTATTAACTGATTCGCAATTTTCTTTCAAATCATCAATAAAAAAAACATTGCTATATTTGGTATTTGAAAAATCACAAAACATTTTTAATGCAATGCCTTTTTCTGCACCATAAGTATAAATTACATTCTTTCTAAAACTGTAGCCATTGATTGTGAATAATTGTATTTGTTTATTATTGAGGGTAATATCATTATATGTAGTACATAAATCAATGCCATACTTGTCTATATTTGCTGGAGTATATATACCTCTTGATGTTAGTAAAATTACATCAGCATATTGAGAAATATAATTTATATTATATGCGGCATTTTCCTCTAATACTGATTTACCTATTAACTTATTACCAAAAATCTCATCTGCTTCTTCAAAATCTGCATCTAGTAAAATTGTTTGATCTACATCTGAAGCTATTAATGTTTTTTGTTGATTAAGATCTACTTGTTGAGTTATATCAGTAAAAACAGAATAAAGACTATTAACTACTTTAACCCTAGGGGTATTATTAAAAATTATTTGTTCTTGTGGGCTACCATAATTATTAATATTATTAATTAAATTCATCTGTTATATAACCTGTTATTATAATTTAGTATTAAAAGATTTGTTTTTATATTTTTAAAGCTATTAAAAATAATAGCATAACCTAATAGATAAAATAAATAAAGTAGAGTTGTTCTAAAATTATAGAAATATTATTATATTGAACAATAGCTAAATTGACTAAAACAAACAAATAATAAAAATATTTTAGAAGCACTATTGTTTTTTATAATAGGTAGACTATCATGCGTTCTACTAATTACTATCACATATCATCTAGTAGTTAAGAATACTTTTGATAATACAGATTATAATAGGGATAATTATTATGCCAGCAATACCTTCTGTCACAAATACTAGCAATCCTAGTATCAGTGTAGTTAACGACAACACAAAAAAAAATTCTGCTTCAATTGCACCACAAGGTAAATACAATCAAAGGACAGCTACAGCTGTATCGATGACAAGAAATTTTATGTTTTTGTCTAGTGAAGAGCAAGCTACGTATAATGCAGCAAAGGCGGTAAAGAATATGTTATCTTATTTAATAACGCCAACAAAACCAGAGAAAACTAGCGCTTGCGCATCATCTGATATTATTTCTAAAGCTAAATATCTTGCATCAATATCAACATTTAGAGCAATCCAAGATGGCGACTGTTCATCATTAGAAGATCGTGCTTTAAATAATGCTTTGCAACAGGCAACTAGTAATGATGATTTTATTGAGTTGCGACAACAAGAAGCTAATGAACTTATACAAGGAAACTATAAATCTACAGCTCTTCGTTTTATAAAACCTGATAGCAATCTTAATAAACTTACCGGTCAAGAATTAAATGAATTTATTGATCAAAACTTTAATAAGGTTAACTTTGCTATAGCTGTTTTATTTCAATGTGGCGATACTATATGTCCAAAAGCTTTCGAATATATAGATAAATATAAAGACGAGTTTACTCCAGAAAATTTAAATTTATTTTTTAAAGCTATAAGTATACTACAAATGTACGATTACTGTGATTCTATTAATGAAAACCATAGATTAAATAACGCTCAAAAAGTAAAAAGCCGGCTTTTAGAATTTATGACATCTTTTTGTGTGGAATATAATCATCTGCTAAATCAAAGTTCTAACGATACGAGCCTAGAGATTTCACAAACAGATAGTAATTTTTTAAAAATGGGAGTATTTGCATTTTGTTGTAAGTTGGCTAATCTTCCTATTCGTGATAACGCTGATGGTCAAATAAAATACAAAATATATGTTGAAGTGATGAAAGATCTCAAACAAACAGGTGAAAGTTTACCGCATATGCAATCTATTCTTGAACAAATAGATAGCCTAATTAGTGAAAACAGAAGTGTTTTTTCAGGTTCTGCAACCACTCCAGATCTATCAGATTTATACAAAGATATCATGGATTTAAACTTAAAAACTAATACAGATTAAGCTTCAATACCATTACATCTTTCGACCTCTGATAATATAATTTATGCTTATGTTATTTTGGTTTAAGCTATAACTTTGAGTAATAGGATTATAGGTCATACCTATGGTTTCCACAACTTCAAATCCAGCACTACGCATATAGCCACATAATTCACTAGGCTTGATAAATTTATTGTACTGATGCGTACCTTTAGGTAACATTTTTAGTAGATATTCTGCTGCTACAATAGCGCCAAAATAACTTATAAGGTTTCTATTTATAGTTGAAAAAAATATTAAACCACCTGGTTTTAATAACTGAAAACAGGAATCGATAATTGATTGCGGATTAGGCACATGTTCGAGCATTTCTAGACAAGTTATGGCATCGAACTGCTGCGGTTGTTGTACAAGTAAATCTTCAATAGTAGTATGCAAGTATTCTATAGTTAACTTTGATTGCTTAGCATGAACCTTAGCTGCATTAATTACATCGAAAGATGCATCTATACCGGTAACCTTAGCACCTCTAAAACTCATTGCTTCAGTAAGTATACCCCCACCACAGCCTACATCTAATACTGTTTTATTAACTAAATTTATATGTTGATTTATATAATTTAGCCTTAATGGGTTAATTTGATGTAACGGCTTAAATTTACCTGTGGTATCCCACCAATTAGATGCTAATTTACTAAATTTGTTAATTTCATCTGCATCGATGTTATCTGCAAAAGAAGACTGTTTCATATGAAGTAGAACCTATAACATAAAATATTTTTAATAAGACGTTTATCATAGCATAGCTTTAGTGTTAATATATAGATATCACTTTATTTATTAATTATGTATCATATGAACAAAGAAACAATTAGAGCTAATTACAAGCTAATAGCAGGTGTTGACGAAGTAGGTCGTGGTTGCTTATATGGTCCAGTAATTGCAGCAGCAGTAATACTTGATAGTAACAATATAATTGCTGGACTAGCAGATTCAAAAAAATTAACTGCTTTAAAACGTGAAAAGCTTTATCAGCAAATAACTTCTAAAAGTATTAGCTATGCTATAGGAAGAGCTGAAGCTACAGAAATAGACCAATTAAATATTTTACAAGCTAGTTTATTGGCAATGAAGCGTGCTATTATGGCATTATCGGTAATACCAGAATACTTGTTAATTGATGGTAATTTCATTCCAGATACAACATATGCCGCTGAAGCTATTATTAATGGCGATAATATAGAACCAGCCATAGCAGCTGCATCAATTATTGCAAAAGTAACTAGAGATAACGAAATGGTTACTGAATGTTTAAAATGGCCACAGTATGGACTTTCTCAGCACAAAGGATACCCTACCAAAAAACACATAGATGCTATTAAAGAGCATGGCGTAACACCTCTACACAGAAAATCATTCTCACCAGTAAGGAAATTACTTCTTTGATGATAAAATCATTTAATATATAGCAAACTAGCAGTAGTTAAACTATTCTTATAATATGTTGTTATGACTTTATGAGGTAGCAAAAATAGAGGATTTTGTATCACTATTCAATAATATAGCGATATTTTATGTAATTTCATAGTTTGTATTTATATTAATTTGCAACAAGATAATACCTTTAATAACTTTCATATAGCTGTTAAATCTGTTTGAATTATTAATAATCTATTATAGCTTTTTTATACTTCTATTACTTAAAAATACATTTTCCAGTAATTGATTTTTATTTTTATTGCTAATTTATTATTTTGTTGTTGAAAAATATTTGAATATTTTTTAAGATGTTATTTTTTTATGCCACATAGTAAGATTTACGTTTCGTTTTAAATTAAGATGGTGATTTAAATTACACCAATAAAAGGATATTAAATTATTAACACTTTTTTACTTATTAATAGTATCAGTATAAGAACTTTTACGCTTTTTTATTATCAAAGATAATTTTAAGAAAAGGATATAATTTTTTGTAATATATCAAATAAAAGAGGTGATATTATAAATAATTAAGAGTCATAAAAGCATTAGATTTTCTTATTAACTTAGCTGACTTGTATGTAAGCTGGTTAAAGTTAACACCATGTTCTTATTTTATTTGTATACACCTAAAATTAAGTTGGATATTAAAATGTCTAGATTAAGTATATTGTCCCATATGTTTGTCCGCTCTCCATTTATATTGGTGCAAGATCATATTGCCGTTGCTCATAAATGTTCGTTAGCGTTAATTCCATTTTTTGAAAATGTTTTTAAGGATTCATGGGATGAAGCATTGAAAATACAACAAGAAATAAAGGAATTAGAAAATAAAGCAGATCAGATAAAACGGAAGTTAAAAATTTCACTACCAAATAGTCTTTTTTTACCTGTAGCTCGTAGTGATTTGCTTGAGATTATTCGTTTACAAGATAAAATAGCAAATTGTGCTAAAGATATAGCAGGGTTAGTTATTGGCAGAAAAATGAATATCCCTATACCTATACAAGATAAATTTTTATCTTATGTGAAACGTGCTGTAACCTCATCCGCCCAAGCATTAAAAGCGGTAAGTGAGCTAGATGAACTGCTTGAAACGGGTTTTCAAGGCCGAGAAGTTAAAATAGTAGAAAAATTAATTATGGAAATAGATAGCATAGAAACTGAAACAGACAACGATCAAATATTAATCAGAAGAATGATGTTTGAAATAGAAGATTCTTTTCCTCCTGTAAACGTAATGTTTATTTATAAAATTATAGATTGGGTTGGCGATTTAGCAGACCGTTCGTCTCGTGTGGGTAGCCAGTTACAGCAGTTACTTGCTAGTTAATAAAGTAAATTAGGATTTATAGAAATGATTTTTGACTATAGCACATTGCCGCTAATACTTGCCATTATTTGCGGGTTTGTGATGGCTTGTGGTGTTGGTGCTAATGATGTTGCAAATGCGATGGGAACATCGGTTGGCTCAAAAGTATTAACCGTCAAACAAGCTATATTAATTGCTATTTTTTTTGAATTTGCTGGTGCGTTATTAGCTGGAGGATCAGTAGTAAACACTATACAAAATAGTATTATAAACGCCAACTACCAATTATTAGTTGATAACTCCAACCTTATTGTATATGGCATGCTAGCCTCCCTATTATCCTCAGGATTATGGTTGCTAATAGCTACAGCATATGGATGGCCAGTATCAACAACACATTCAATCATAGGAGCAATTGTTGGATTCGCTGTTGTAGGAGTGTCACCTAATGCCGTTAATTGGAAAAACTTATCTTATATAGCATCATTTTGGGTATTTAGCCCTGTAGTTTCAGCGGTTATTGCATTTTTAGTATTTACCACTGTAAATAAACTAATTCTGGATACAGAAAACCCTTTTGCGCAAGCAAAAAAATATATGCCTGTTTATATGTTTATTACTGGGTTTATCATATCTTCAGTTACTCTGCTAAAAGGTTTAAAACACTTAGGTATTTTGCTTAATTTTTGGCAAAGCTTGTTGCTACCTATAGCAATTGGCTTATTATTTAGTTTGTTAGGTTTTTTGTGCTTATATAATGTACGCCAAGATAAACAAGCCGATCAAAAATTTCAATTTTCAAGCGTTGAAAAAATTTTTGGTGTTATGATGGTGTTTACAGCCTGTACCATGGCATTTGCACATGGCTCTAACGATGTTGCTAATGCTGTTGGTCCTCTTGCTGCCATTGCTAATATTCATAAAGATAAACTACCGCTTATAATGGCTAACAATCCAAGTTGGATTTTACTGCTAGGTGCTTTAGGTATAGTTTTTGGTTTAGTCGTTTTAGGTTATAAAATAATTAAAACAGTAGGCTCAAATATTACTGCTTTAACACCTAGTCGTGGATTTGCAGCTGAATTAGCAACTGCAGCTACTGTATCTGCTGCCACTGGGGCAGGTATTCCCGTCTCTACTACTCATGTATTAGTTGGTGCAATTTTAGGTGTAGGAATAGCACGCGGAATTGGTGCTCTAAATCTTAGAGTATTAGGCACTATAATTTTATCTTGGTTTATTACTCTACCTGCCGGTGGTTTATTATCGATTATATTTTTCTATTTATTTAAGGTATTATTTTCATAAGATAAGTATTTCATATAGCTTTAACTAGAAAATATATTTTTTCATGGTTTAATAAAAAGATTTATTTCAAGGTATACAGCTGAAATAGTGCTTGCATTTCAGCGTATCTTAACTATAAAGTAAATCTTTTTTAAAATACCGTGCTACTATTCTTTATAAAATAAAATTTATGCTTACTTACTAAAAACCTGCATAGACTGTATAGGAGTTTTTGTCTTTTAGGATAGCGGTTAATATATTAGCTTTTGAATATATGCTCAAAAAAGTCGTTCATAGAATCTTCGAGAGAATGATATTCAATATTTAATTCGTGAATGCTTTTAGAGTTATCTAATTTGCAAGGGGTATCAACATTATTAGCAATGAAACTTCGTGTTAAGCTTTTATCTATCCAAGGAGCAAACAGCCATGCGATATATTTCGGTAGAACCCATCTGGGTATTGGGTAATCTTTACCGTATTTTTTTAGTAGAGTTTGTGCCATATCAAACATAGTGGTACTATGAGCTGCAATAATATATCGACCTTTCGCATTTTGATTAAATCCAGCTTCGTAATGTGCTATAGCAACATCCCTAACATCAACAATTGAAAAGCCAATTTTAGGAACAGCCCATTTTACATCACCATTACCTAACTGCTTAATAATGCGGTAACTTTCAGAAGTAGAATTTGGGTTAATCCTTGGACCTATGACAAATGAAGGATTAATAATAACTAGCTCCCATCTTTTTTGAGCTTTAGCTATATCCCAGGCTTTTTGTTCTGCACGGGTTTTTGAATAGAAATACGGATTATTAATCAATGAAGATTTTTTATTCCAGTCTGATTCCGTTAAACCCGCTTCCTTAGCATGCGTTTCTCTATTGTTATCATAAATTGCTGCAACGCTACTTGTGAGAACTACGCGCTTCACTGAACTGGTATTATTTACAGAGTTTAATACATTTTCAGTACCGTCCACAGCTGGTATAAGTAAATCATTTTTAGGATCTTTAACATGAAGATTAAAAGGTGATGCTGTATGATAAACTAATTCACAGCCTTTCATGGCTTCATCAAAACTACCTTTAGTTAGCGGATCCGCTTTAAAGAATTTGATGCTACCATTTGTATTTTCAACAATTTGTTTTAGATATTTTATTTTTTCAGCATCGTTAGGATCACGAACTGTAGCATGAACACATATTCCTTCGTTTAACAGTTTTTTTATCAATACACCAGCAATATAACCAGTTGCTCCGGTTACTAGCACTGGCTTTGTTTGATCAATAACACTGTAGCAATAGGAATTAATAAAAACTATAGCTAAAATAAATATCTTAACAAGGTATTTTAATTTCATACAATGAGTCTCTTAGTAAAACAGTTTATTAAAATATCGTTAGATAAAAAACATAGGATTGCAATTGAATTTTAATTTTGCTACATGTAGGTACGTAACTTGAGTTAATAACATAAATGCCATTGAAATATAGTTGGTATTATTGTTATACTCTATTTTAATTTAAGCATATTAGATGTTAACTATAAATTAAAATTTGGAACAACTACCTTGAATACAAAACTAGCAAACTGGATATTACCAATATTAGTTTTATTCCTGCTAACAGCTTGTCAA
>CAKNAD010000043.1:11167-14703 GCA_929200515.1 Candidatus Gorgonimonas leptogorgiae
CACTACAACAATTAGTGCTACTAACAAAAATTTTTCTAAGATCATTCATACAAGCACGGATGATTTACTTATAAATGATAGCCTTATTGAAATAAAAAACAATATAGATAAAAACCTATCGCTAGCTAAAGCACTAGCTACAGAAATTGACTACTCTAAATTTTCAGATACTAATTTAATTGAATATTTCTTATTAAGATCTTTAATTGACTTCAAAGAACATAAATATGAAATAGCTTTAACTTGGCTGAACAAACCTATTTTTAATAAAATACACAATGCCAATAGCATTCAACAAATGCATTTATTAAAAGCTATAATCCATACTAACTTAGCTAACTACAGAACAGCTTTTAAATATTGGTTTACTGATGCTGTTTTAACCAATCAAACTATCAATGATGAAAATTTAGATTTACTATGGGTTACTTTATTAAATGTACCAGAAACCTATGTTGCTAAACAGCTGAATAAAACCAATACACACATAATAACTTCAATGTTAGAGCTAGCTTTAATATTTCAGCAAAATAATAAATATAGTATTTCTGCAGAAGCTACGATTAATTCGTTACATTTATGGAAACAAAAGTGGCAGACGTTCCCGACTATAAAATACCTCCCTCATGACAGCGAAACATTACTTTTTTCTAATTTAGATAATGTTGCTGTATTATTACCACTTACAGGACCATTAAGTGCTGCAGGTAGAGATATTCAAGAAGGAATAGTTACCGCACATTTTGATAGCAAAGAAACATCTTTGGAAGATACAAGTATTAATTTACAATTTTATGATACTAATAAACAAGAAATTAATGAAATTATTACACAAGCCAAACGTAATAATTGTAATGCAATTATTGGTCCTCTTGATAAAAATTTATTAAATGAACTAAGTCTTGCTTCGTTATCTAACATAACTTTTATTACTTTAAACGATTTTATAACCACAAAATTATCTAAAAGAATTAACAAAACACAAAAATATGACAGCAATAGAATATATCAATTTAGTTTATCTGTAGATGACGAAGTTTTAGCGTTAACTAAAAGTGCAAGATCAAAGGGTCATGATAAAGCAATAATAGTTGTTCCTGATACTCCACAGGGAGAAAAAACTGGTGATTTATATAAAATATATTGGGAAATTTTAGGCGGTAGTATTGCTAGCTATATTAAATTTCCTAAAACAGCTGATTTTACAAAAATGTTTGAAAATATTATGCATATTGATGATAGTAATTTAAGAATTGATAATATAAAAAAAATTCTAGAAACAAATATTGATACTGCTATTTCAGCAAAAGCTAATACCGATGTATTATTTTTAGCAGCTTCTCCAGAAGAAGCACGACAAATAAAACCAGCTATGTCATATCAGTTTGCAAAAGATATCCCAGTTTTTGCAATCTCAAGTATTTATACTGATATTCCTTCGATAACAAACGATTCTGATTTAGAAGGTATTAGTCTTCCCGTATATAACTGGCAAAACCGTGGTGATATATCTGATCTGCAACAAAAAGTTTTAAATTTTAATAAAAAAAGAAACCAAAATAAAAATCTATATGCCTTAGGAATTGATGCCTATAACTTAATTACAAAAATTAATCAATTGACTTTTTTTAACGACAACAGCACTAAAGGTTTAACTGGTAATTTACATGTAAATTCAGATTTTAAAATTATAAAAGAATTACAAATAATGAGATTTAAAAATGGGAAGTTGGTAAAATAATAACTATGAAGTTACTTAAGAAACTAGCTTGGCGCTCCCAGGAGGATTCGAACCTCCGACCTGCCCCTTAGGAGGGGGCCGCGCTATCCAGCTGTGCCATGGGAGCTAATTTATACACCAATATACTAACACTCAGTTTACAAAAAGTCTATCGGTATAACTATTTTTCAATTTACTTCAGCTAAAGAATCTATTAAAGGCGATGACAACTCATGTAATTTAAAAGAATTATGCAAAGCCTGTACAGCTGCATCTAGTAATGAATCTACTATAACAACAGAAACCTTAATTTCTGAAGTAGATATTATTTTCATGCTAATACCAGATTTTGCGAGAGTATTAAATACTTGTGCTGCTACTCCATAATGTGAACGCATACCGACACCAATAACTGAAACTTTTGCAATATTAATGTCATAGATTATATCTGATGCTTTAATTTCTGGTAAAATTTTATCTAAAAGTATTTTGCTTCTATGAAAATCTTCTTTATGTACCGTAAAAGTTAAATCATTAATTGCATCAGAACTAGTGTTCTGCACAATAATGTCTATATCTATATGATGCTTACCCATAGCATTTAATAATTTATAAGTATATTCAGTTTTGTTAGGTATACCTTTTATGGTAAACAAAGCATCGTCTTTACTAAAAGCTATTCCTGAAACCACACGCTCTTCCATAAGTGGAGATTCATCTAAAGTAATAAGAGTACCTTGATTGTTTTCTAAGGCATGTAACACTCTAACTTTCACTGCATGCTTAGCTATAAACTCAACAGCTCGGGGGTGCAATATCTTAGCACCAAGACTAGACATTTCAAGCATTTCTTCAAGTGTTATGTGCTTCAATAATTTTGCATCTTTAACTATTTTAGGATCAGTAGTATATACCCCAGATACATCTGTATATATCTGGCACTCTTCAGCCTCAAGTGCTGCGGCTAAAGCTACAGCGGTAATATCTGAACCACCCCTTCCTAAAGTTGTAATTTCACCTTTTTCTGTTTTGCCTTGAAACCCTGCAACTACTGGTATTTTACCAGATTCTATATCTTCAATTAATGAAGATATATCTATTCTATTAATTCTCGCACGAGAAAAACAATTATTAGTTATTATAGGAATGTTTGTACCAGTATAAACTGTAGCGATACAGTCTAAATTTTGTATCGACGCACAAAGTAATGATGCTGAAACTTGTTCTCCAGTAGATAAAATTAAATCAGACTGTGGTGAATTTACCGCTATTGACATTTCTTTGATTAAATTAGCTAGTCTGTTAGTTTCTCCTGCCATGGCAGACACAACAACTACTACTTTGTGTCCGAGCTGCTTATACTCAATAACTTTCTTTGCTGCTAATTTAATTTTAACAATAGAACTCAGTGAGGTTCCACCATATTTTTGCACTATTATTGCCATAATATTCCATAATAAACTAATGACATATCAAATTTGTTCACTTTCAAAGTCAACTAAGATATGAAAATTCATTTCAATTCACTTCGTTCAAATCAAATGCTAGATATTATAATTCTAAACTAAAATATATCATAATATTATTTTTAATTATCTAGGCTAAGGAGTGTATATTAAATATACACTGTGTCATAAGTAAGTTAGAATTTATCAAAAAGTGCCGTAAAACCCGTTCCTTTAGATACGGGATATAAGGCATAATATTTTACTAGCAATTCTTAGAATATTGTACTTGTTTCTGTATACTGTTTTTTGCTAATATACTCACATAGCGTAATTGCTATTTACTGCTCAGACAGATGGCTAGTCCATCG
>CAKNAD010000044.1 GCA_929200515.1 Candidatus Gorgonimonas leptogorgiae
AGAGCCTATGATATAGACTTATTATTATATGTCAACAATATTTTTAATTTATTTTTAAATAGTTGTTACTACTATATAATATAGAATATATTTTCTTACTTGAAACTATAGCTTATTAAGCTTGTTATTAAAATTTAATTTATCTGTCATATATTTGCGCATTGTTAAATTACAAAAATATCAAGCTTTATATACTAAACGCTTTTATACACACGACAGATGAAAATGCTAGATTTCAGGGCTAAGTAAAATGCTTTAGTTCAAAATAAATACTACGGGAATGCAAATACATTTCTAGATATTTTAAACGCTGAAGTAAAGCTTGTAGTATTTAGTAATGTTGTTTCATAGGTATCGTTTATACTGTCATGAGGGTGATGTTGATTAATACGATCCATATGCACCTAAAATTTATTATATTGTTCTGCTATATATCGAAAAAGACATAATTTTTATTAATGGTAAAACTAATTATAAATAATATGATCTATAAGAAATAAGATAAAAAACAATAATTTTTAAAAATACAAGAGTTAAGACTTTATGATGTATTATCCAATAACTAATTGCAGTAAACCGCTAGAACATAAAAAAGTATCGGAAACAAATAATGATCACATATATTTACCAACAGAACTTTGGGAACATATAATCAATTTTTGTAATCTTCAAGAAATATACAATTTAAGTATGTCATGTAGATATAGTCATTTAGTCATAACTCCTATACTACAGAGAAAGATTTATCAAAAAAAAGTGCCTAGCAATTGTCTTTCTTACTCTATAACATCTTACAAAAGTTTTATTGGTCCGATACTAGAAAGTCTTGATATTAAAACAAAAACGATAATAGATGAGTATTTACAGCAAAATAAAGACAATAAAAATATTGATAAAATATTTTGTGAGTTTGTTTTTAAACAATTACATGATACGGCTAAAAAAATTAGAACAGCTAAAGGATTAGTCACAAAGCTTTTTCTTAAAAATTTAATGCACTTTGCAGTAAACTCTAAAAGTAATCACTGCGCTATTATATATTATAATCCAGCTAATTTAATAAGTATTTGCCAAATTAATTTTCCTCTAGAGCTGAAAGAATTAAGCTCTATCAATTGTTTAAATCATAATGAATATATAATAGCAATTCAATTTACACCAGAAAACAACTTATTAGTTACAGTACAAAAACATAAGGAAGAACATAGTATAAAATTTATTTTATTACAATTAAATTTAGAAAATGGTAATGAAACTGTAAAATTATGGGAGCATAAAATAGACCATACACCAGATGATGATTTAAGTTTATTTTATAGCAAAACTATAATGTTTCCACATAGCAATGATAAACAGTTGTTTTTAATCGTAGATGAAAAAATATATTTATTTAAAATAGAAAATTCTAGCTATAGCATACAAAGGTTTATCATTCCTTATAGTGAATCGCACTTGCATGAAGTAACTTCTGATCTTATTTTTAGTAGTAATGGTTCAGAGTTAGCAGTTATAGAGGGTAATAACTCTAGTAACATGCTGCATCTATTTGCACGAAATAGTAATAAAGAAATTTTTACAGAAAAGTCGTTTCCAAAACATCAATATTTATTGAGCTGTAGTACTCCCTATAATAGTTATACACGTGATTTAAAATTCAATACATCAGGCAATGTTTGCGTATATATTAATAATTATTATGAGTTGGTTATGCTGAATAAAATGTTTGGAGAATGGCACTGTGCTATGGTATTGTCAGATGCTTCTTATTTATATTTAGGCTTAACCTTTGATGAACAAAACCTTATTGTTTCAAAACACTATAAAGATAGTACAAATAATACTATTGATAAAACTTTAGAGGTTATTTCAATTGGAGATAAAATGTTAAAATCTGCATCAGCACCTTGTTATATACGCAGAAATAACAAAATAACATCACTAAGGCACAAAAACTTTTATCCCTTAGCGCAGCAGACACGTAGTAAAACTTTTATCATTCACCCTTCTGGTCTGGCAGTTTTTGTATATTATTACCTAAATGAATTTAAATACACAGTAGACGTTATTATTCCTAGACAACTTGCAGCAGAAGAAAAAAAATATTTGCCGCTAAAAAAAGTAGCGTATTATATTAAAACAGCTTTGACGTAAAACAAATAAATTAAATTATCTTTTTAACTACGCCTTTATTTTTTAAATGTTCAGAAAGTATTGCATTTGTAATATTATAAATAGTACATTAAAAGATCATATTGCCAACAAGAAAAAAGAGTATTAATTATGCAAATTTCAGTTATTTCTCTATATTTAATCTGGTCTTTAATTTCTTCATCTATGAATCAAATAGTAAATACTACACCAGTACATCAAAGTCAAAAGTGTTTTTTTAATATTAAATACTCTACAATAAATAACACCATGCCCGATGAATTTTTTACAAACAACAATACAGTTTCATGTAATAGACAGGAAAAGAAATCATGTGGGATTAAAATCGAAAAACCAATTAATATGCGATATATGGAATTAAAATTAGGATGTTTTGATAATAAAGATTGCAGTACAAAAAAAATATTATCAACAGATAACATAACATTCACTGATGCGTATAAAGCCTTTGAATGCTGTAACGGTGATTTATGCAATAATCAAAAAGTAAACTTACCTATAACTGCGTTAGTTGCAGGTAATTCAAAGGAATATGAAGTTGATAAAACATGCCCAGGGTTTACTGATGATCACCAACAAATATATTTAAGTAGTGAAAGCGATAACATAGTAAAAATAAAGCCAAACGATAATCTTCTTATACATTATAAAAATATTGCAAAAAGCTATATAAAAAGACATGCCAGATCACTTACATGGTATGCAGTCTTTCAAGATAAAGATCCACAAAAAGAAGTAAAAATAGCTTCATTTAGTAAAGATAAACAAGGAAAGATGATTGAAACTTATGCTAATAGTAGTCTTATTAACAAAGAAAAAATTTTTCATATTACGCATGACTCTATGTATTTGTGCAATTTTACCTTGAAAAATCTAAACATTATTCTTAATAAAATAGTAACTGATGATGGACATACTATATTGTTTGGTGTAGTTTTAACTGATAGAAATGTAGCTCCTCGTGCAAAAGGTATTATAGAAACAATAAAAAGTCGGCATATAATTAAATCGAATCAAACACCAACAAAAAAAATACTTATGAATAATCATAATAATAGAGCAACAATAGGTGTATTAAGCAATATTATAATGTTAATACCACTTATAGCTGTTACTGATTTTAATTAATGATCCGACATCCTCCCCGCCCTCAAGGGCGAGGCTTTATGGCACTGTTTGGTAATAAAATATTTGCTTTGAAGTAGCACTTGTATTTACTTTTTAAATGTTTGACCTAGGCTAGGGTTAGTAACGCTATTAGGGTATAAATCATGCTGTAAATTTCTTAGATCGCTACTTCTTATTAGAGGACAATAATTCTTTTTTGATGCTAAAACAGTATAACAAAAGCCAGCAGATACCTTTTTAGCTGTCAGCAAACTTTCAAGTTTACTTCCTAAATAAGTATTGTAAAACATGTCATGACAGAAAAAACCACTATATTTTATTGATTCAACTTCAATGTCGTATTTTGCTAGTAATTGACATAATGTAGATACTCTAATAAAACTAACGTCGGTGAAGGCTTCCCGTAAACTACTACTAACTAGTTTTACTAAATTTATACAACTTATGGGGTTAAATCCAGATAGCAATAACTTGCCTGAAGTAGTTAAAGCGTTAGATGTTTCTTTTATTATATCTTCAGGGTTTTGGTATATTTCTAATATATGGGGCATTACAATAAGATCAATAACATTTGGAATTACAGGTAAACTTTCGGAGTTTACTATGGCTGCGGCTTTATAATTGTTACAGTTTTCTTTAATGATTAATTTATAGTTTTTATCAAAGTTACTAAGATTACCTAAATTATATGATTCATTAAATAAGACTTGAAGAACTATTTTTCCCGCTAACTGGCTAGAAAAGTTATTTAAAAGATTGCACTCTTGCAAGAATGTTTTGTGACCTAATAAATTTTTATTTTGCCAATTAGCTATCTGATTTAGCTTTAATTGTTGTTTTGCAGAACCATCTAATATCTTCATTCTACAACTCCTATATTTTTTAGGTTAATACCATATCTCTTAATATTACTATTTTATACAAGATAATTGAACTTTAATTCTTTTTTTATCTCTTAATGTATATACACCTTCTATTTACGGAGCTGTATTAAAGGATTTTTACATTTAACAATTATAATATGAGTTTAAAATTAATGACATCTAAGCTTGCTTCTATATATACTCGTGCAGTTTCTGGACTAACATCGCCTTTAGTTTCTGTTGAGGTGCATGTATCCTCTGGTCTCCCCGGGTTTAATATTGTTGGGCTACCAGAAGCAGTAGTAAAAGAAAGTAAATATAGAGTACGCAGTGCTATAGTCAATAGTGGGTTTAGTTTTCCTATAGGTAAAATAACGGTAAATTTAGCACCAGCAGATTTACCTAAGGAAGGCAGTCGTTTTGACTTACCTATTGCTTTAGGTATTTTAGCAGCATCAAAACAAATAAATACAAAGCATTTAGAAGGCAAAGAATTTGTCGGAGAGTTGGCTTTATCTGGCAATTTACGTCCTGTTAAAGCAATACTTCCAGCAGCTATTGCAGTTGCTGATGCTCAAACCGAACTTTATATTCATAAAGAAAATGCTAATGTAGCATCTTTAGTCAAGAATGCAAAAATAATAGGTTGCGATAGTCTAGCAGATGTATGCGCAATTATTTCAGGAAAGTATCCAGCTAATTACATCAGTGTTCAAGATCAGGTTGAAGAATTAAAGTATCCCGATTTAGCTGATGTAATCGGGCAATCCCAAGCTAAAAGAGCATTAATGCTAGCAGCTGCGGGAGAGCACCATCTATTATTTTTTGGACCACCAGGAACCGGGAAAAGCATGCTTGCAAGTAGACTTCCTGGGATACTTCCAGCTCTGTCAGATAAACAAGCATTAGAAGTAGCTAGTATTTACTCACTCGGATCCCCTTCTAATGTTTTACCATGGAAGCAACGCCCACTTAGAACCCCGCATCACTCTTGTTCCCCCATAGCACTTATAGGTGGTGGAACTTATCCTAAACCTGGAGAGGTAACTTTAGCACACAATGGCATAATGTATTTAGATGAAATGCCCGAGTTTCAAAGACACGCTTTAGATATGCTACGTGAGCCTTTAGAAAATTCAGAGGTGGTTATTACTAGAACCGCTTCAACGGAAACATTCCCGGCAAGTTTTCAACTAGTAGGGGCAATGAACCCTTGTCCTTGTGGTTACTTAGGCGATCCTAATAAAAATTGTTGTTGTACAGCTGATCAGTTATCTAGGTATCGGAATAAAATATCAGGCCCGTTATTAGATCGCATAGATTTACAAATTGAAGTTCCTGCAATACCTACACATAAAATATTACAACCATTAAAAACAGATAGCAATAACATCGAAACTTCAGCTCAAGTTAGAGAAAAAGTTACTATAGCTAGAGAAATCCAACAACAAAGGCAAAATAAATTAAATTCTAAGCTATCAAACAAAGAAGTAATAGAATACTGCAAAACAGATAACAACACGCTAGATTTTTTAGCAAAAGCTGCTGATAATTTAGGGATTTCTGCACGTGGAACCCACCGCATACTAAAAGTAGCACGAACTATAGCAGATTTAGAAAATAAAGATAAAGTCATACGTAAGCATATCGCAGAGGCCATACAATACAGGCGCTTAGAAAGGTTTTTAAATAGGTAATCTATTTTTATATTTTAAGCTACAAAACCTATAAAAATCATTATACTTATTTTTGCAAATTTTTTTAAAGCATTAAAAGATAAACTGCTATTAAACAGTGAATATAATACTAATGCCATTAAACTACTAATAAAATACTATATAACGTCCATAGTTTAATAGGCAAATAAGACGCTTTATTTAATTAAAAGCGTTTAGAATAAGGTTTAATTTAAAGCGTCTTTTAAAGCTTTTCCAGCTTTAAATCTAGGCACTCGAGAAGCTTTTATCTGCATTGTTTCACCAGTTTGTGGATTTCTGCCTTCTCTTGCTTTTCTATCGCTAGCATTAAACACTCCAAATCCTGTTAGTGCTACAGAATTACCTTGTTGTAATGACTTAGTAATAGCTTCGATAAATCCATTTAACGCTTGAGAAGCTTTAGTTTTAGGCATTTCCGCTGATTTAGCTATATAGTCAACTAATTCTGCTTTATTCATGTTTTCCCCTTAAAAGGAATAATTTACATTAAATCCAGATAGATAATACAATTTTCTATCCATAATTTAGCTATAAAATACTTCTTTAGCTAATTCTACTTTTATACATTATTTGACTTTAGTGCGTTTTACAAGCTTAAAATCAATAAATTTACATCTTAAACTCTAAAGATTAACCTTATTTTACTAAAAAGTCTATCTAACATCTGTATTTTAATCTTATGTATATAGACAAAAACTATAAATTTTGTCTTTATCTACTCTAACATTTATATCAAGATAGATTTTATTTTTATTTTTTTTAAGATATAATAAGTTATCTTTTATACAGCTTCTACTTGAATATGTATAAAGCGTAAGCTGCAAACGCATGATGAAAATATTATTTCAGAATAAATCTTTATAAGATTAAAACAAATAATTTGTATCAAACTTTGCCTGCAGGATACTCAATTTATTCAAAAAGGTATTGGGGTTATTAATGCTACAATCGTTCACAGAATTAGTAAAAAGTAAATTTACCTACGTAATAATAGGCATTATCGCTTTTATGCTATCGTTCACCGGAATAGAATCACTCGTTCCTAATAATAAAAATCAGGTTGCTAAAGTAAACGGAGAAAAAATAACAAAAGATGAATTTAAACAAGAGTTAGATGCCAAAGTCGCATCACTAGCTAGAGATAACAACGAATTAAACCTAGCTAATATTAATCCCGAAATGTTACAGTCAGAAGCATTAAATACTTTAATTGAAAGAAAGCTGTTGCAAACTACAGCTAAAAATTATCGCATGACTGTAACTAATAAACAGATTGATAAAAGCATAACAGAAATACCTGTATTTCAATCTAATGGTAAATTTGATAAAACCAAGCTAGAAAAAATTATTCGTCAGAATGGTATTACAATAGATAAACTACGCCATATGCAATATGAAGAGTCTATAACATCACAGTTAGTTGAAGGAATATCCTCTTCTGAATTTATAACAAGTTTTGAAGCTAAATATTTTCAAGATTTAGAGTTACAATATCGAAACTTTAATTGGGCTAGCAAACCAGCAACTGATTTTCAAAATGAAATTAACATAACAGATCAAGAGATAACATCATATTATGAAAATTACCAAGATAGTTTTAAAAGCCAAGATCGTGCTTCTATAGAATATATAGAGTTAACTAAAGAGCAATTTATATCTCAAAAAGAAATACCCAATTCAGAGCTAGAGCATGAATATAAGCTATATCTCAATGAATGGAAACAACGGGTTAGAAAAAAAGCTAAGCTTGCTAAAATTGTAATCGACTCTACAAAACATGGCGATATGCAACAGGCTCAAGAGCTAGCGAATAATATCACCGCAAAACTAAAACAAGGGGAGAGCTTTTTTGATTTAGCAAAACATCATTCCGATGATAAAACTGCAACCAAAGGTGGCAAACTCGGATTAATAACAAAAGCTATAAAAAAAGATCCTAAGATTAATAGTTTTGTTAATGATTTATGGTTAAACGAAACGTCAATAGAAACCATAGGTAATAATATTAATATCTTCTATTTGTATTCAGATGATAAAATTGAACTACCTAAAATTGCTGATGTTAAATCTTTTCTTGAAAAAGATATTCGTGCTAAACAAGCAGAGGCTAAATATATCGTGGCTCTGAGAGAATTAACAGAAATAATTGCTGAGTCACCAGATCTTAACGAAGCCGCCGAATATTTTGGAATAAATATACAGTATACAGCTCCATTTTCTCGTACAAAAAGCGAAGATGAAAATCCAATAACTGTAAACTCCAAAGTTATTAAAGAAACTTTTAGTAGCGATATTTTAGAATTAAAATCTAATAGCGAAATCATTGAACTAAATAATGAAAAATCTATAGTTTTAAGACTAAAAGAGTTTTATCCTAGCAAACAATTAACACTAGAAGAATCTAAAAATTCTATTGGAAACATCTTAAAAGACCAGCAAATAGAATTAAAAATGAAACAGCTTGCGGTAAATTTAATAACTAATCTTAAATCAGGCGCAAACTTATCAGCTATAGCTAAAGACAATAATATGAAATTTCATGCTGATGCCAAAGCTTCTAGAGCTAAACACCAAGCATTTCCACCTGGGGTTTTACAACATGTGTTTTTAATGCCTAAGCCAGCAGTAGACAAACCAGAATATTCTTATGTAGTGCTAGCAAATAATACTTTAGCTGTTATAGAACTAAAAAATGTTGCTATCAAAGATAAATCTGAAGATATAATGAGCAAATTAAAGCCTGTATTAATTTCTATACAGTCGCAACAATTATTTAAAGAGTACGTAGACTTTTTAAAATCAAAAGCAAAAATATCTACAATTTTGCAATAATCTATACACCTTTTTGTTTGAAGGTGTGATTAGAAGATATGACTGATAAACTTAAGAAGTTTGACCATAAATATTTTTTAAAAAATACTCCTGCTTTGCCAGGAGTATATGATATGCGTGATAAAAATGATAATACCTTATATATAGGCAAAGCTAAAAACTTAAAAGCTAGATTATCAAGCTATTTTTCTAGTGAACAATCAATAAAAACTAATAAAATGCTGAGCAAGCTAACTAGTATTACTACTACTGCAACCTACTCTGAAAAAGAAGCTCTTATTTTAGAACAAAATCTAATTAAACAAAAAAAACCTCCGTATAATATCTTACTTCGTGATGATAAATCTTATCCTTTTATATTGATATCTAATGATAAATTTCCTAAAATCTCTTCTTATCGTAGCAAAAACAAACAATCACCAGGAAAATTATTCGGTCCATTTCCGAGTTATTTAACCGTTACTAAACAATTACAGCTATTACAAAATTTATTTAAAATAAGACCATGCTCTAATGCTTTTTTTCGCAATAGAACTCGACCATGTTTGCAATATCAAATAAACAAATGTAAAGCGCCTTGTGTTGGCTTGGTTTCCTTAAATGAGTATCAAAACGATATCGATAATGCTTGTGACTTTTTAAATGGTAAAAGTCAGCATGTTATAAATAATATTATTAAACAAATAGAACAAAATGTAGCGGCTTTAAACTTTGAAGAAGCTAAAAGGTTACGAGATTTACTTAGAGATATAAGAGAGCTACAAGAGCAACAGTCAGTTGAAAAATTATTTGGCAATGCTGATGTCATAGGGTTTGCTAGTGAGCTTGAAGTTACCTGTTTTAATGTGTTATTTGTGCGTAATGGCAAAATTATTGATCACTGTAGTTACTCACCTAAATATGGCTGCCAAGAAAGCAAGCAAGAACAACTAGAGGCTTTTTTATCACAATATTATATTGCATTAGCTAAAAATCGTAATTTTCCAGATGAAATAATACTACCTTTCAAATTAAAAAATGATATAGTTATAGAAGATACATTAAAAAGTTTAGCAAATAAAAAAGTGTCTATAAAGCATAAATTAAAAGCTATAAGGCAAAAATGGCTTAACTTAGCTATGCATAACGCACAGGCTAATATAAAATCATTTATCGATAAAACCAAATATCATGCAGTGCGCTGGCAGCAACTTAAACAACTATTAAAATTAACCACAATTAATCATATTGAATGCTTTGATATTAGTCATTCTAAAGGAGAGGCAACAATAGCTTCTTGTGTCGTTTATGATAATAACGGTCCCGTTAAACAAAATTATCGTAAATTCAATATTAATATCGCTAAGCAATCAGATGACTACGGTGCTATTTATGAAGCAGTTATAAGAAGATTCAACAGTGAAAATAATAAAGTTGTGGTACCTGAATTACTATTAATAGATGGTGGCAAGGGACAGCTATCAGCTACACATAAAGCATTAGAATATCTCAATATTAAAACTACAACAATTGCAATAGCTAAAGGAGCCGGTAGAAAACCCGGACTCGAAACAATATTTCATGATAATGCTCCTCTAGATACAACTAACTACCCACAAGCCTTCTTATTGCTACAAGAAATACGAGATGCAGCACATCGATTTGCAATAACCGCACACAGAAAAAAAAGAAGAAAAATCAAGCAACAATCTTTATTAGAAGAAATACCTGGAATAGGAGCAACAAGACGTAATAATATATTAAAATTCTTTGGTGGCTATCAAGGAGTTTGCAATGCGTCTATAGAAGAAATTGCTAAAATAAAAAATATAAATATGCAATTAGCAACATCTATTTATAATCACTTACACAAAATCTAATAACAATAACTGTAAATAGCTTTATGCGCCTTCAAGTAGAAGGTGTATGGTCGCTTTTTTAAACCTTGTATTCAAGTAAAGGTGTATCTATGAATAAGACTACTAAAATTGCAATTTCTGCAAATACTTGTTGGTATCTATATAATTTTGTTAAAAATTTAATTTTATCTATAAAACAACAAGGTTATGATGTTATTGTAATTGCCCCTGAAGATAATTACACAGATAGATTAACTTCTTTAGGCTGTACTTACATAAATTTAGAACTACATCGTAATAGCAAAAATCCTTTTTTAGATGCTAAAACCATAATATGCTTTTATAACATATATAAAAAGTTACAACCCCAGTTAGCACTACACTTCACCGCTAAAAATAATCTTTACGGCACACTATCTGCTTCGTTGCTAGGTATACCTTGTGTTAATACAATTTCTGGTTTAGGTGTTATTTTTAATAAAAAATCTATTTATCAACACCTTGTGTTATGGATGTATAAAAATACTCAAAATAAAGCACGTAAAGTGGTATTTCAAAATACTGAAGATAAAAATCTATTTATTAATAACAAAATTCTCCCTTTAAATAAAATTCAACTTATGCAGGGCTGTGGAGTTGATTTAAAACATTTTACACCAAATAAAGATAAACTTAATAATGATATAACCTTTTTATTAAGTGCTAGAATAATATACGATAAAGGCATACAAGAATTTGTCCAGGCAGCAAAGAATTTAAAAGAGAAATACCCTTATGTTAAATTTCAACTGCTAGGATTTATCGATAACAGCCACCCCAGTGCAATTACTAAAAATATTATTGATCAATGGGTAGCACATGGACACATTGAATATTTAGGTTCAACAGATGACGTAAGAGAATACATCGCTAAAGCAGATGTTATCGTTTTACCTACTACTTATTCTGAAGGAATACCACGTAGCTTAATGGAGGCTGCGGCTATGGCAAAACCACTAATTGCTACTAATATAGCAGGGTGTCGAGCAGTCGTTGAGCATAATTATAATGGTCTTTTGTGTGAAACATTTTCAGTAGCAGATTTAACAAATAAAATTGAACAGATGATTTGCATGCCACCAATTAAAAGATATAATATGGGGGTAAATTCAAGAAAAAAAGTTGAAGTAGAGTTTGATGAATCTATTATTATTAATTCATACCTAGAATTAATTTATCAAAATCTCACTATTTCTAATTAAAAGCATATAATTTTAACTATAATTACAGAAAACAAATATACCTTCTATCTGAAAATATGTATCTACAGTTAGAAAGTGTGTATGATCTCTATAGGATTAATATTATGAATAGATCACTAATTAAGATTACTAAAGGATTCACATCTAAATGTATTTTTTTATGCACTTTTTCCGTTTTATAAAAAAGATATTTTATTTTTTATTTGTGCCTATAATAATTTCTGTAGGCTTGTCATACCTTTATTTTAAAAACCAGTTGCCAGATTCTTCATCATTAAAAGATGCAAAGATGCAAATACCACTTAGAGTTTATTCTGCTGATGGGTTATTAATTTCTGAGTTTGGAGAAAAAAGAAGAATTCCAGTTAAATTTGAAAATATACCAGATACTATTATTAAGGCGTTTATTTCTGCTGAAGATTATAGATTTTATAAGCATCCTGGAATTGATATAATAGGCTTACTACGTGCTAGTAGTGAATTAGTGCTTACAGGTAATATTCAATCTGGTGGAAGTACTATTACTATGCAAGTAGCTAAAAATTTTTTTCTAAGCAATAAAAAGTTGTTTTCTCGAAAGTTTAAAGAAATATTTTTAGCCATAAAAATAGAGCAAGAACTTAGCAAAAATGAAATACTAGAGTTATATCTAAATAAAATTTTTTTAGGGAATAGAGCATACGGAATAGAAGCAGCTGCTAATGTATATTATGGTAAATCTATTAATGAATTAAATCTTGCACAAATAGCTATGCTTGCTGGTCTTCCTAAGGCACCATCACGATTTAATCCTATTAGTAACCCAATTCGTGCCTTAATACGTCGAGACTGGATTCTACAGCGAATGTTGTCTTTAGGATTTATATCTACAGAAGAATGTAATTTAGCTATTAATGAACCAGTTACGGCAAAATACCATGAACCTAAGATAGAATTAAAAGCATCTTACGTAGCCGAAGCAGTTCGTAAAGAATTATTAGAAAAATATGGGAAACAAATATATACCGATGGCTACAGAGTTTTTACTACTATAAATAGCCAGTTGCAAAACAGTGCAAATATTGCATTCACAACTGGAATTATTAATAATGAAGAGCGCTATCCATATAGAGGTGCTATAGCTAATTATGCAGAAAACAGCCTAGAGGAATGGATAGAAATACTTAACTCTAGCAGCAATCTAAGTATACTTGAGCCTGCTATAGTAACTAATATAGATCTTAATAAAAACATAGAAATACTTACTAAAAATCAAAACACAGTTACTTTGCCTTGGAAGCAGGTTAATTGGGCGTATAATAATTTAAATAAGCTAGCGGAAGATAGTAATCCACAAGAAGTAACAGCGGACACTTTACTAAATATAGGAGATTTAATCTGGGTAACAAAAGTATCTGAAAATAGCTATAAACTAGCTCAAGAACCATCAGTACAAAGTAGTTTAGTTGCCATCGATCCGAATAACGGCAAAATTCTAGCTATGGTTGGTGGTTTTAATTTTCAAGATAACATGTATAACAGAGCTACTCAAGCAATTAGACAAGCAGGATCGTCTTTTAAGCCTTTCTTATATGCAGCAGCACTAGAAAAAGGAATGACAGCAGCAACATTAATAAACGATGCTCCTATTGTGTATGAAAACGCTGAAAATGCAGAATTTTGGCGCCCAAAAAATGATAATCAAAAATTTATGGGCCCAACTAGACTAAGAGAGGGGCTAGCTTTGTCTAGAAACCTAGTTTCAATTCGAATTTTACGCCAAATAGGAATTCCTTATGCTATAAACTATATGGAAAGTATAGGATTTGAAAAAAATGCATTTAATAAAGATTTTTCTATGGCTTTAGGGAATACGTCTATAACACCTTTAAATATGGTAAACATGTATGCTGTTTTAGCTAATGGCGGATACAGTGTAAAACCTCAAATAATAAATCATATAGAGTTATATAGTACGACAGCTCAAAAATCAGATGCAAGTATAAGCAAGGTAACAATAGTTGATGACTGCCCTAAAGAAAGAGTTATGGATGAAAGAGTTAATTATATTATAAATGATATTTTAAAAGATTTTTTTTATAAAACTATAAAACGTAAAACTAGAAATATAACAAGAACTGACTTACGAGGTAAAACAGGAACTACCAATGATTGCAAAGATGCATGGTTTATTGGATACAATGCTAGTTTATTAGCTGGAGTTTGGGTAGGCAAAGATAACAATCAGTCAATGGGAACTAATGTTTATGGCGTAAATACTGCGCTACCTATATGGCTTAACTTTATGGAGCAAGCATTAAAAGATAAACCAGAAAGTAAGATTAAGATACCAGATGGCTTAACATCGCTTAAGATATCAACAAAAACAGGCAAGTCTACAAATAATAATAAAGATTCAATATTTGAAATTTTTAGAAATGAAAATGTTCCGTATTTTATTAATAGTGAAGAAACAGAAAAAAATCATGTGCAGGAGAAAGAATATTCTCTTGATGATATCTTTTAAAAAAAAATATCCTCTTACTTGAAAGTATATTTTTACTGCTCCTAGAGGGCAAGTATTTTTACTGAAAAGACGTAGCTTCAAGTAAAAGGTGTATAAATTAGATGCACTTAGTCTTACTAGAATTTTAGACAAATCACTCGCATATTAAATAAAACATCTTGCGTTTTTGCTAAAAGTTTTATAGTATCCTGCGAACAGTATTTTTTATAGGAGCTTATACAGGTAGCAGATGGAAATGATAGGTTTCAAGGCTAAATAAAAAGATCTAATTCTAGGCAAAGTGCTGCCCGAATGCAAGTGCATTTCTAGGTATTTTAACGATGAAGTAAATCTTTTTAATAGCCCCAGAGGGCAAGGCTTCTAAGCTTTTATCCTACGTTAGTATTTCTTGATTTAG